>CAVILJ010000011.1:0-40690 GCA_963643555.1 Acetatifactor sp. | reverse complement strand
AGGGACCGCGACGTAGGAGCGAAATACCCCTAGTAGGGGTCGCAGACTTAGTCTGCGGGGGTTAAGAAAGTTGAAAGGGGACTTGCAAAGTCCCGCAGGGACCGCGACGTAGGAGCGAAATACCCCTAATAGGGGTCGCAGACTACAGTCTGCGGGGGTTGAGAGGTCTGCCAGGGGCAGCTCTGCGCCTACCAGAGGCAGTTCTGCGCCTCTCAGGCGCAGAACTGCCTCTTGAGCGCCTCTATCTTGGCATCGGCATCCGCGCCCTTGGCCCCGAAATAGAACTTGATCTTCGGCTCTGTGCCCGACGGACGCACGGAGACCACATCTCCCGCCTCGTCGAAGAACTGCAGCACATTTGCCGACGGCTGCCCCGTCTTCTCCGGCTCAAGGTAATCGACCACCCTGCACACCGGAGAACCGCAGAGCTCTTTCGGAGGATTGCTCCTCAGGCCGGACATCATCTTCCGTATCTCCGCCGCGCCGGACACTCCCCTGCGGACCACGGACACGAGCCCCTCCTTGCGGTAGCCGTACTCGGAGTATATCTTCTGGAGCAGCTGATAGAGTGTAAGCCCCTGCTCTGCGGCCCAGGCCGCACATTCGGCCACCATCATCGCGCTCACCTGGGCGTCCTTGTCGCGTACGAACTGGCCCACGTTGAAGCCGTAGCTCTCCTCGCCGCCGCAGATGAACTCGCCGGAGGCCTCGTTGCGCTTGACCACCTCGGCGATATATTTGAATCCTGTAAGCACATTGTACACGGGCACTCCGAAGCTCTTGCAGATGTCGGTCATAAGCTCCGTCGTGACTATGGTCTTCACCACATACTTGCCCTCGCCGAGCGTACCGAGCTCGCGGCGGCGGCTGAGGATGTAGTAAGTCAGGATGGAAGCGGTCTGGTTGCCGTTGAGCAGCACCATCCTGCCTTCGTTGTCGCGCACCGCGACCCCGAGCCTGTCCGAGTCCGGGTCGGACCCCATCACGATGTCGGCCCCGGTCTCCTCCGCCTTGTCGAGGGCCATCTTCAGGGCCGCCGGCTCCTCCGGATTAGGAGAGACCACGGTAGGGAAATTGCCGTCGGAGACGTCCTGGTCAGGCACGTGTATGATATGCGCGAATCCGGCCCGCTTCAGAAGCTCCGGTATCAGCCGCACCCCGCAGCCGTGCAGCGGGGTATATACTATCTTGATGTCGCTGTGCTTGCGGCAGAGATCCCCGCTGAGGCTCAGCGACAGCAGGTCGCGGAGGTACTTCTCGTCCACGTCGGAGCCCATCGCCTCGACTTCGCCGCAGCGCAGTCCGGCCTTGAACTTCACCATCGACGGGTCGCTGACCTTGGCCACCTCCGCCACTATCTCCTTGTCCACCGGGGAAGTCACCTGACCGCCGTCGGACCAGCTGACCTTGTAGCCGTTGTACTCCTTGGGGTTATGGGAAGCCGTGATCATCACTCCGGCCACCGCACCCTTGAGGCGCACCGCATAGCTCATCTCCGGGGTGGGGCGGATATTGTCGAATATATAGACGTGTATGCCGTTGGCGGAAAGCACGTCGGAGGTGATCCGGGCGAACTCCTTGCTGTGGTTGCGGGAGTCGTAGGAGATGCACACCTTCGGATCGGGATCGGTGCAGCGGCTGAGGATATAGTTGGCAAGCCCCTGCGTCGCCATCCCCACCGTGTATTTGTTCATACGGTTGGTGCCCACGCCCATCAGCCCGCGCAGTCCGCCCGTGCCAAACTCCAGATTCTTGTAGAACGCGTCCTCCAGCGCGGCAGGGTCGCTGCGGAGCTGCATCACCTTGATTTTGGTTTCCTGGTCGAAATCCCCTTCCAACCAGCTCTGTGCCCTTAATTCGAATTCTTCCATCGGTCAAATGATTATATATCGGTTCAGACTTCAAATATAGTCAAAATAATCCGGAAGCTGTCCGGGAATGGTTGCGAAAATGTTTCAGGACAGTTTCTCAGAACACCAGCAGGCCGATGACGCCGGCGGAGAGGATGATGGCGACAGGGCCCAGAACCCGCTTCTGGCTGAGCAGGAGCGCGGCGGCAAAGAGCGCCCAGGCGATCCGGTTCGGGAAGTTCTCCTCGATGACGGACAGGGGACGGACGTGCAGCGTCAGCACGATGGCCGCGGCGGCGATGAGACCGGCGACAACGGGACGCAGACCCGCCATAGCATAGCTGTAGGCGCGGCTGTCGTGATATCTGTTGAATATTCTGATGACCACCAGAAACACCAGGAACGAAGGCAGCACCACGGCGAAAGTGGCAAGGAACGAACCCAGTATGGAAAGCCCGACACCGCAGCCGGCGGAATGGACGACCTCGTAGCCCACATAGGTGGCGCAGTTGATGGCCACCGGCCCGGGGGTGCTCTGCGAGATGCCGACTATGTCGGTGAACGCGCCCTCGCTGAGCCAGCCGTGCAGCGTCACCACCTGGCTCTGGATGAGCGACACCATTGCGCCGCCCCCGCCGAAATTGAGCAATCCGATGAGGAAAAAAGTGCTGAAGAGCTGCCAGAAGAGCATCATTTCGCTTCCCTCCTGTCCTTGAGAGCCGAGATGCTCACCGCGCCGGCGATGACCGTCAGGATGATCCATATCGGCGACACGCTGAGGAAGGCCACAAGGAATATGGTCCCCCCGCAGAGCGCAAGCGCCCACCAGCTCCACTTCGCGCCCTTGAACATATCCAGGGCGGCCGAGAGTATGAGAGCGACGGCGACCGGCCTCACCCCCTGGAAGAATCGGCGCACATAGAGATTGTCCTGGAAGTTGGTGAACACCATCGCTATCGCGAGGATGATCAGGAACGAAGGCAGCGCGGCCCCGACTGCGGCGACGACACTGCCCTTCACCCCCCTGATGCGGTATCCGGTGTAGTACGCGATATTGATGGCAAGTATCCCGGGAGCGCTCTGCGCCAGCACGGTGACGTCCTTGTAGTCTTCGGCGCTGATCCAGCCCCTTCTGGTGACTTCGTCGCCGATGAGGGGCAGCATCACATAGCCTCCCCCGATGGTGAACATCCCCACCTTGGAAAACACTCCGAAAAGACTCCGGAGCGAAACTTTCTCCTCATTCTTAAGCATAGCGGATGCAAAGATAGCCAAAATCCGGGCTACTTCCGCGGGTGGTGCGAGAGAACGGCGGCCTGCCAGGTGCCGGAGTCGATGTGGGTGTATATCTCGGTGGTGAGGATGGACTCGTGCCCGAGCATTTCCTGCACCACGCGCAGGTCGGCCCCGTTCTCGATGAGGTGGGTCGCGAAAGAGTGCCGGAAAGTGTGCGGGGAGATGTTCTTCCTCACCCCGGCGAGCAGCGCCTGGCGCTTCACGATATTGAACACGGCCACCCGGCTCATCGGGGAGCCGAAGCGGTTGAGGAAGGCCACATCGTCATAGGCCGGGGCGGAGGGCTCGGGACGGGAGTCCAGATATTCGGCGAATGCGGCGGCGGCCATCTCCCCCATCGGAACGACGCGCTCCTTGTTGCCCTTGCCCACAATCCGGATGAAGCCCTCGTCGAGATAAATGTGCGAGATGCGCAGGGCGCAGGCTTCCGAGACGCGCAGCCCGCAGCCGTAGAGCAGCTCGAGTATCGCCCTGTCCCTGGGGCCGGACGCGCTCTTGAGCTCGACCGACTCCATTATCGCTTCCACCTCCTCAACTGACAGCACGTCAGGTAGATGGCGGCCTATCTTCGGCTGGTCGAGGCGGTCGCAGGGATTGTCCTTGCGCTCCCCTTCAAGTATCAGCCAGTCGAAGAACGAACGCAGCGAACTCAGCTCCCTTGCCTGCGAGCGGGCGCTCAGCTCCCCGGAGCGGGATGCCATATAGGCCCCGAGCTCGTCGGAAGTCGCCGCGGCGGGCTCGCAGCCGGACGCGTCAAGGAAGCGCGAGACATCGCGGCAATACGCGGAGACGGTGTTGGGCGACATCCCGCGCTCGATTCTCAGATAATAGGAGTAATCCCGCAATGTCCTCTCGGCTTCCATAGGAACAAATATAATCAAAAATACTTACCTTTGCCGGGATGAAACGCGCCGCGCTGCTCATATCCGCCGTCATAGTGACGCTCGCCGCCTCGTGCACGCGGGAGGAGCGCCCGTACAGCGGGACTTTCGACAACGTGTTCATCTACTGCGGCCTAGGCTACAACAACCTCAGCTCCGCGCTCGAGGCCGACCTCGCAGAGCTCTCGGAGGGTGACGTGCCGTCGCTGTCGCAGTCACGCGCGGTGCTGGCGTACTGCCACAATACCGGCAAATCAGGAAGCTACACCATCCCGAACGAACCGGTACTGATACGGCTCTACCGCAAGGGAGGGACGACGGTGCGCGACACCCTAAAGGCTTATCCGATAAAGACCGTGAGCGCGTCTGCGGATGCGGTCAACACGATGCTCTCCGACATCCTGAGGATGTTTCCGTCCCGGAGCTACGGGATGCTCTTCTCCTCCCACGCGACCGGCTGGATACCGCCGGGATACAGGCCGGGCAGCGAAAGGTCGGGTATAGCATTCGCCGCTCCGGCGCCGGTCGAGCCCGAGGAAGACAGGATATACCCGCTCACCAAATCGGTCGGCGCACAGTTCTATGTCGAGAACTCCACCACATATTCCGAAGAAATCGACCTCAAGGACTTCGCGGCGGCAATCCCTATGCATCTGGACTACCTCATCTTCGACGCCTGCCTGATGGGAGGGGCGGAGGTGGCCTGGGAGCTTCGGGACGTCTGCGACCGCCTGGTCTTCTCCCCCACCGAAATCATCTCCGACGGGATGGTGTACGGCTCGATGCTGCGGCACCTGCTCTCCGGAGCGCAGCCCGATCTGGAAGCGGTCTGCGAGGAATACTACGAATACTACGAGGCCCAGACCGGAAGCCGGCGCTCGGCCAGCATCAGCCTCGTGGACTGCTCAGCGCTAAAGGCTGTCGCCGGGGTCTTCGCCGGCATAGTCTCCTCCCGCCGCGAGGGTTTCGACAATCTCGACAGGAGCTCTGTCCAGCCGTATTTCTACGACAGCAAGAAGTGGTACTACGACCTGCGCGACGCGGCGGCACAGGCGGGAGCTTCACAGGAAGAGCTTGCAAGGCTCGACCGCGTCCTCTCCAGATGCGTGCTATACCACGCCGAGACGGCGACATTCTTCGACGTCCCGCTGCTGAGGTGCTGCGGCCTGAGCGTCTATCTCCCCGACTCCGGCCGCCCGAAACTCAACGCCTACTACCGCACCCTCGGCTGGAACTCGGAGACAGGTTTGGTGGATCAGTAATTTTTCACTATCTTTGCGCGCATTTGAAAACCGACCCACGGTTTTGGTGCAATGGGGTCTGAAAGCTTTCAGACTGAGTAACACATTTTAATTTATCAGAAATGCAGCATTTCGAACTCAAAGGCCAGGTCCGCGAAGTCGGGAACAAGGCCGCGATCAAAGCAATCCGCAAGCAGGGGCTTGTGCCTTGCAATCTCTACGGATGCGGGCTTGACAGCAACATTCTCTTCACCGTAGACGCGAAGGAGCTCAAGGGTCTCACCGACACCCCGGCATCCTACATCGTCGACCTCGTCCTCGACAACGGCAAGAAATATGAGGCGGTGCTCCACGAAGCCCAGTGGCATCCGGTCAGCGACGCCTGCCTGCACGTGGACTTCCTCGCGGTGGACGGCAAGAAGCCTATCAGCATCAAGGTCCCTATCGAGATCACCGGACACGCCATCGGCGTACAGCAGGGCGGCAAGTTCTTCCAGCCTTCACGCGAACTCCGCATCAGCGCCCTTATGGCCAATCTTCCTGACAAGGTCACCGTCGACATCTCCTCCCTCGGACTCGAGAAGAAGATCAAGGCCGGCGACATCCAGCTCAAGGACGTAGCCGTCCTCAACGACAAGGACACCATCATCTGCGGCGTCAAGACCACCCGCAACGTGACCGTGGACACCACTGCCGCACAGTAGACATAGCGCATCGTGTCAGAGAAGACCTATCTGATAGCCGGACTGGGCAACATCGGAGCCGAGTACTCCTCGACGCGACACAATGTGGGATTTATGATACTGGATGCCTGGGCTCAGGCGTCCGGTATCGTTTTTTCTACGGAACGCTATGGCGATGTGGCCCGGCTGCGCGACAAGGGGCGCGAGCTCTGGCTTCTGAAGCCGTCGACCTATATGAATCTGAGCGGCAACGCGGTACGCTACTGGCAGTCGAGGCTCGACATCCCGACGGAGAACATAATGGTCATCTGCGACGACCTCAACCTGCCGTTCGGCACCGTCAGGATGCGCAAGTCCGGCAGCGACGGCGGACACAACGGGCTGAAGAACATCGAGGAGGCGCTCGGCACGCGCGACTTCGCGAGGACGCGGGTCGGAGTCGGGCACGACTTCGCGCAGGGCGAGCAGATCGGTTTCGTGCTGGGCAGCTTCAGCCCGGAGCAGACGGAAGCTCTCCCGCAGATTGAAAAGAAAGTGATAGGCGGGATGCGCACTTGGGTGCTTGCAGGGCCGGAAAGAGCAATGTCAGAGCTCAACAGCAAGGCAAATCAGCCAATAGAAGCGAAAAACGAATAAATTTCGCTGAAAATTTAGGATTTGAATTTTTCTTTTTATATCTTGCACCGAGTTAGGGTTTAAAAGTGTACCCCGGTACTTGATAATCAACTATCAACATCATAAAATTATAGAAAATGGAAAATCTTGTAAAGAAAATCAAGGAAAACATCGATGTTTTCGTAGCCAACGCTGAGGCTCAGGTTGTTAAGGGTAACAAGGCAGCAGGTGCCCGCGCTCGCAAGGCAGCTCTCGAACTGATGAAGGACCTCAAGGAGTTCCGCAAGGTTTCTGTAGCTGAGACAAAGAAATAATCAAAAAATTTGGTTTTTTATGCAACGATACTGAAACGGCCTGCATCTTTGCGATAGGTTTAGGTTTTAGTACACGTTTTAAGGGTCGGTGAGCCGTGAGGTTTCCGGCCCTTTGCTTTTGTCGCAAATTATCACTATATATGCGGTCGGAAAAGCGTGTACCGTATGAACCTTTGCGCCGCAGTCATTCTCACCGTATTCAGGATGGTGGTGATTCCTGTCCAGTTTGAGGACAGGGAGTTCAGTTGCACCGCCGAAGAGCTGGAGACGACGGTCTCGCTCTCCGAGGAGTATTTCCGGCGGCAGTTCAGGGGCGGCAGGGACTTCAGTTTCGGGCTTGCGCCGGTCGTGACCCTTCCGAAAAAGGTCGCGTACTACGGTGCCAACTACTCCGACCGCAGGGACGTGCTGCTGCACGAAGCGGTGCGCACGGCTTGCACGATGTCTTCCGGCAGTGTGGATTTCTCCCTCTACGACAACGACTCCGACGGCTACGTGGACAATGTCTGCCTGATCACGGCAGGCCTCTCAGAGGCTGACGGCGCAGACGAGAGCTGGATCTGGCCGCAGCACGGATACCTCAAGGACCACGGCGGCACTATGGGCATAGGCGGCGTGCAGATCAACAGCTTCACCGTCTGCACGGAGCAGGTTTCGGACGCGGGAGCGTCTCCGCGCACGGCCGGGATCGGGGTCTTCTGCCACGAGTTCGCGCACGCGCTCGGCCTCTACGACCTCTACGACACCGACGGCGAGGGCAGCGGAGGCCTGTCCAAGGGTCTCTGGGGGCTGTCTCTGATGGACAGCGGATGTCGGCTGAATGACGGGTTCAATCCGCCGGATTTCAATGCCGTAGATATGGACATCCTCGGCCTGGGAGAATGTGCCGAACTCACCAAGGGCAGCCACATCCTTGAGCCGATTGAGAGCAGCGGACGTTATCTCAAGGCCGGGACAGACAGCGAGGGGGAATATTATCTCTTCGAATGCAGGAGCGGGCGCGGACTCGCGGTCTACCACATAGACCGCTCCGCAAATCCGGCCGGCTGGTCGGACTACTACAAGACGGACCTCACAGCCGCCGGGAGGTGGGAGCGCTCCCAAATCAACTGCCGTCCGGACCGGGAGTGCGCGAGGCTCGTGGCCGCCGACCCGGATGCGGACGATGCTTCCGGGGTATTCTTCCCGCAGAAGGGCCGCGACAGCTTCGGCTCCGACACCACCCCCGACTACCGCTACTGGAGCGGCGGGAGGGCATCCTTCGCGCTCACGGACATCAGACTGCGGGGCGACGGCAGCATGTCGTTCAATGTAATAGAACCCCTGATGCTGGGCGAAGTGACGGTGTTTCAGGACGCCGCGATAATCGGCTGGAAGACTGACGCTTCGCTCAAGAGCGTAAGCAGCTGCGAGATAGAGTGGTCCGACAGGGACGGAGAATATAGTGCCACGGCGGACGGAGGCGCGGTCAGCTTCACCCTGACGGGGCTTAAGCCGCAGACCGCCTACAGCTTCAGAGTGCGCATCAGGCTCTCCGACGGCAGCGCTTACTCCGCCGGCTCCAAATTCGTCACCAAGGTCCACCTGCGGAACAGCTATCCGTATATATACCTCAAGGGCAGCGACCGCAAGTCGGACGGCTCGTTCAACTCAGGAGCGAAGATCGCCCTGCGCGTCTTCAACGCCACCGATGCGGCGGAGGTGAAGTGGTACTTCAACGGCAAGGAGATAAGTGTCGGCGGAGACGGGTACTGGACCGTCACGGCCTCCGGCACGCTCAAGGCGGAAGTGCTTATGAACGACGGGTCTACCGAAATACTGATCAAAGAGATACGGCTATGAGGACATTACGCGCGTTTACGGCTTTGCTCGCGGCGCTGACGCTGCTGACCGCCTGCGACAGGAGCAGGGAGCGCAACGCGTTCGTCGAGAGCGGCGAAATTCGCCTCCAAGTCGGAATGGCGGTACAGTTCCGGTATGACCCGCTTAAGTGCCAGATGTCATTCAACCGCGCACGCAGGGAGTTCCGGGCACAGACCGACAATGTGTCGGACTACTATTCGGCGACTCTTTCCGTCATCCCCGTCTCCGAAGGGGAGACGCTCACGGCTGATATCTTCTGGACTACCGATACGGATGTCCTGCACAGAAAGAATCTCGCCCTCGAGGTCGTGAAGATCGAGGGCGAGACCATCTGGCTATGGAGCGACTCGGGCCGCATTGGCCTGAGCGTCATAATCTTAGAATGACATCGCAATCTGGATGAAGTCGTCGGCCTTGAGGGCCGCGCCTCCGATGAGACCTCCGTCGATGTCCTTCTGGGCGAAGAGTTCCCGGGCGTTGGACGGCTTGCAGGACCCGCCGTAGAGGATGGTGACATCCTCGGCGACAGCCTCACCGAACTTCCCGGCGAGAGTCCTGCGGATATATGCGTGTATCTCCTCAGCCTGCTCCGCGGTAGCGGTCTTGCCGGTCCCGATGGCCCATACCGGCTCATAGGCCACGATGACCTTCTTCATATCCTCGGCGGTGAAGTTGTAGAGGACATTCTTTATCTGCTCGCCGCAGACGTCGAAATGCCGGCCTGCCTCCCTCTCGTCGAGGTTCTCGCCCACGCAGAGTATCACTCCGAGACCCGCCTCAAGGGCGAGCTTCACTTTCTCGACGAGCTTCGCGTCGGTCTCACCGTAGTACTGGCGGCGCTCCGAATGTCCGAGGATCACCCACTTGCAGCCCACCGCCTTGAGCATATCGGCAGACACCTCGCCGGTGTATGCGCCCTTGATATGGTCTGCGCAATTCTGCGCCGAGAGTTCCACCCTTGAGCCTGCGAGGTTCTTGCCTACCGCACAGAGGTGGGTGAAAGGAGGGGCCACGATAAGGCCCACATTCTCCGGCACCTGTGCTGACTTCTCGGCCACAGCCTTTGCAAGTTCAACTCCTTCAGGCTTGATGGTGTTCATCTTCCAGTTGCCTGCGACAATTTTCTTTCTCATAATGATATATGTATTTAACTGACTTTCGCGCCGCGAATTTCGCAATTATTATCGAGAAAAACTACTCCACCGTGACCGATTTGGCCAGGTTGCGCGGCTGGTCCACGTCGCGCCCCTTGGCTATGGCGATATGGTATGCGAGCAGCTGGAGAGGAACTACGGAGAGGATAGGCACGAAGCACTCGTCGGTGTCGGGGATTTCGAAGCAGTAGTCGGAGATGCCCCGCACGTCGACATCGCCCTCGGTGACTATGCTGATGATCTTGCCCCTGCGGGCTTTGATCTCCTGTATATTGCTGAGTATCTTGTCGTAGCGTCCGCGTTTCGGGGCGATGACGACCACCGGCATCTCCTCGTCGATGAGAGCGATCGGACCGTGCTTCATCTCAGCCGCAGGATAGCCCTCCGCGTGGATGTAGGAGATTTCCTTGAGTTTGAGGGCCCCCTCGAGAGCCACGGGGTAGTTGTAGCCGCGTCCGAGGTAGAGGAAGTTGCGGACATAGGTGAATATCTTGGCGAGCTCTGCAATCTCCGCGTCGTGCTCGAGTATCTTCGCAATCTTGTCAGGGATGGTCTGGAGTTCGCCCACGAGCTCAATGCGCCTCTCGTCCGAGACGGTGCCGAGCTGCTCCGCGATACTGAGCGCCATAAGGAAGAGGGTCGTGACCTGGGCGGTGAACGCCTTGGTGGAGGCGACGCCGATTTCCGGCCCGATGTGGGTGTAGCAGCCGGTGTCGGTGGCACGGGCGATCGAGGAGCCGACCACATTGCAGATGCCGAAAAGGAAGGCGCCGGACTCTCGGGCAAGCTGGATTGCCGCCAGAGTGTCGGCGGTCTCGCCGGACTGGGAGATGGCGATCACTACATCGTCGGGCCTGATGACCGGCTTGCGGTATCTGAACTCGGAGGCGTACTCCACCTCGACCGGGATGCGGGTGAGTTCCTCGATGATATATTTGCCTATGAGGCCGGCGTGCCAGGACGTGCCGCAGGCACAGATGACGAACCTTTTGGCCCCCA
The DNA here is from genome assembly GCA_963643555.1 of Acetatifactor sp. Classification (GTDB taxonomy): domain Bacteria; phylum Bacteroidota; class Bacteroidia; order Bacteroidales; family UBA932; genus Cryptobacteroides. Next base: position 29,794 of record CAVILJ010000011.1, on the reverse strand, counting down.
GCAGCTTGTCGCGATGGTCGATGATGCCGGAGAGCTTGACGGTGCCCAGCTCCGGGTGAAGCCGGCCTTTCATCGAGGCGCGCAGGGTGCGCGGCTGCTCGAAGATCTCCTTAAGCATAAAGTGCGGGAATCCGCCCTTTTCGATTTCGCTGAGGCTCATCTCCAGCTGACGCACCACAGGGGTCTGCTCCACCTTGCTGAGGTCCGTGATTTTCAGCTCCTTGCCGCGCCTGATGTAGGCTATCTGCTCTTCGCCGAGATATACCACCTTGTTGGTGTATTCGATGATCGGCGACGCGTCGGACCCGATGAAATACTCGTCCTCCCCCACACCGATGACCAGCGGGCTGCCCTTGCGGGCGGCTATCATCCTGTCAGGCTCGGCCTTGTTGATGATTACGAGCGCGTACGCCCCCACCACGTTGCGCAGCGCGAGAGACACCGCCTCCTCAAGGCTGATATGGTGCGAATCCATAATATATTGGATGAGCTGCACCACCACTTCGGTGTCCGTCTGGCTCGTGAAATGGTAGCCGAGGCGGGTGAGCTCGGTCTTGAGGGCGAGGTAGTTCTCGATGATGCCGTTGTGTATGAGGGCCAGGCTATGGTTCTCGGAGAAGTGAGGGTGGGCGTTGCAGTCGCTCGGCTCGCCGTGGGTCGCCCAGCGGGTATGGGCTATGCCCACCGTGCCGCTTATATCCTTGTCCGCCGTCAGCGCCTCAAGATCCTTGACCTTTCCTTTGGTCTTGTATATCACCAGGTTGGAGTTGTCGTTGATAAGGGCGATGCCGGCGCTGTCGTAGCCCCGGTATTCGAGTCGGGTGAGACCCTTTATCAATATCGGGTAGGCCTGCCTACCCCCTACATATCCTACTATTCCGCACATATCATAATATGTTTCTCAAGGTCCGCAAGTAATGAAATCTGTTGTAAAACAAAAACCGTGAGGGACTTGCAAAACCCTTAAAGTGTTAAACTTCAGCAGGCCGCCCGTGCGGTCCGCCGCAATACATCAGTAATCCAAATCGTCCAGCAGCGCATCCAGCTGACGGCGGTCCTTTTTGGTGGGCCGGCCCGTCCCCCTGTCCCGCTGTAGCACTATCGTCTCGCGGGGGGCGTGAAGTTTCTCGAGCTCAGACTCGGGAGTGAGATTGTCGGCGTACTGCGGCACAAGGGCCGCCCCCATACGGGACTCGGTCAGAGCCAGCACCTTATAGCTGAAGAGAACCGAAGCCTTGCGCACCTCGATGACATCGCCGGCCTTGACCGCCTTGCTCGGCTTCGCGTTCACTCCGTTGAGCTTGACTTTATTGCCGTTGCAGGCGTCGGTGGCTTCGCTGCGGGTCTTGAAGACCCTGATGGCCCAGAGATATTTGTCAAGTCTGACGCTGTCCATCGCTACCCGAGATAGAGCGAGCGGCTCACTTCCGCAGCCACCGCCTCGCCGCGCAGAGCCCTGAGTATCGCGAGGCCGAAGCTGAGCGCGTGGCCGGCGGAGCGTCCGGTGATGATCCTGCCGCAGACCACCGCAGGTTCCGGACGGAACTTCGCTCCTTTGGCGATGAGGCTGTCCTCGAAGCCGTCGAAGCAGGTGAATTCCACTCCTTCAAGGCCGTCGAGCCGGCTGAGCACCAGTCCGGGTGCGGCGCAGATGGCAGCCACAGTGCCTCCTGCGGCGTAATGCGACTTCATCATCGAGATGAGTTCCCCGCACTGCGCGAGACTCTTCGAGCCCGGCATCCCTCCGGGGAATATCATTATGTCACCGGCACCCGTGCCGGCTTCAGAGACATCGATATCGGAGAGATATGCATCCGGGACGACAACCACTCCGTGCGACGAGCGCACTGTCGGAGTGTCGGAGATGGCGGTGAGTTCGACTTCGAGTCCGCCCCGGCGGAGCACGTCGCAGACGCCGAGGGCTTCCACATCTTCGAAGCCGTCAGCGAGAAATATTCTTATTCCTTTCATAATTCATTACTTAAGTTTTGCGAGCAACAATGGGACAGGGACTTGCTTTCGGCCCTACGGGCCTCTAAAACCGTGTTTCGCTCTTGCGGAACTCAGATTCATCATCTGGAAGCGTCGCCTCCACATCCGGGTTGATATATTTGTCCGGCTCCACCCGGTCGACCGATGCGGCGAGGAGCACCGTCCCCCTGTCCCGGGGCACAAGGGCGAAGTCACCGCATTCCGCAGGTATGAGTATGACCTCTCCGTCGGCGAGGGAATAATTCTCCGTGCCGTCGGGGGATATGGTCTGCACCGAAGCGGCACCGCCGATGCAGCAGTAGACGGTGAATGTATTGTCATCGCCGGCCTTGATGCGCATCGGCTCGGACAATGCTATCCTCTCCGCGCTGAACTGCGGGATGCCGGCGAGCCTGTCCCCCGCAGGGGTGGAGGCTATGAATTTGCGGTAGTCGATGAAGTCCATCGCGTCGGTGGCCTGAAGCGCGGGGTCGAACTGCTCCTCACTGACCTCCCGCCCCCAGCCGCAGAGACAGAAGTCCAGCGGCGACGACTCCCCTATCTCCAGCAGCTCGACATCGCCGAAAGCGGCGTGTGGAGTGCCGGAAGGTATCAGGAGGCACTGCCCCGCGTAGGGCGCGACGAGGTTGAGAAGGCTCTCCGGAGTGCCGTCCGCGCAGGCCGAGTAGAACTCGGAGGCGTCGCAGTCGCGCCTGAAGCCCAGCATCAGGCCCGCGCCCTTGCCGGCACGCAGCACATACCAGAGCTTCTCCTTGCCGAGCAGGTCGTACCTCTGCCCCGCCGTCTCGTCGTCCGGGTGCACCTGTAGAGGCATCTTCCCCTTGACGCTCAAGCGTCTGACGCAGAGCGGGAACTGCCTGCCGAAGAAGTCGTAGTTTCGCTCGCCCGGGATACGGTCGAAATAGGTGTCCATCAGCTCGCCTATGCTGTTGCCGGCAAGCCAGCCCTCACGCACGAGCGAGTCGCGGTAGCCCAGGTCGGCGAGTTTGAATTCCTCCGACCCCCAGAGATAGTCATCCTGCAGGGAGCAGAATTTCATAGGGTATAACTTCCTTTCTTCCATTTCGGCGCAAAGTGCAAAGATAGCAAAATTCAATCATTTTTGATGATGCCGCAGAACCTTTCCATACGCAAAACGGACAGCGGCGGTGCCTGGCGCGGAAGATGCGACGAGGAGAAAAACGCCACCGCAAAGCCTATCAGCGCGACTCCGGAGGCGGTGAGAAAAATGTCCAGGGTCTGCAGCTCGACCGGGTAGGCCTGGATGAAGAAGCCCTGAGGCATCTTGATGAGTCCGAAATGCTGCTGGACTATGGTGAGGCCGACCCCCACGAGCAGCCCGACGGCGAGGCCGAGCAGCGAAATCATCCAGCCCTCCAGCAGGAAGATACGGCGCAGCAGGGAGTCCTCCGCCCCCATCGCACGCAGAGTGCCGATGTCCTCCGTCTTCTCGATGATGAGCATAGAGAGCGAGCCGAAGATGTTGAATGCCACGATGATGACTACGAATATCAGAATCAGGAAGATGGCGAGCTTCTCGTACTTCATCATCTTATAGATGGAGCTGTTCTGCATATAGCGGTCGCGCACGGAGAACCCCTCCCCGAGCGCCGCAGCAAGCTCCTCGCGCACAGCGTCTGTCTGCGAAGCGTCGCCAAGCCGCAGCTCCACCCCGGAGACGGCCCTGTCAGAGCATCCGACAAGCTCCCGCATAGACTCCAGAGGCACGATCATCAGAGAGGCATCGGTCCCTGAACCTACGCTGAATATGCTTCCCGGCACGACCCTTACGCAGCCCAGCGCGGAGACCAGTCCGAGCAGTGAACCGCCTGCGGTGCTCTTGGGATAGTAGAGCTCTATCTTCTCAAGAAACCTGGGGCTGATGCCCATCTCATAGGCAAGTCCTGCGCCCACTGCGGCGAGCGGGATGTCTCCCCTGTAGATGGCGAACTCCCCGCTGCTGACGTGCGAGGCGAGGGGCGACTCTTCCTCATAGACGCGGTCCACGCCCTTGGCGCGGGCGAGGGCCTGCCTCTCGCCATAGGAGACGAAGACATTGGCTTCCAGCACGGAGGATACGGTCGAGATGCGTTCGTCGTCAAGTATGGAGTCGAAGACCGCGCCTTCGGGAACGAAGAAATCCCCGCCCGTTGAAGTGACGAGGATATCGGGGTCGAGGTCCGAAAGATTGTCCCGGATGATGCGGTCGAAGCCGTTGTAGACCGAGAGTATCAGGATGAGGGCGGCGGAACCGATGGCTATGCCGGCTGCGCTGATTGCGGAAATCACGTTGATGACGTTGTGGGACTTCTTCGCAAACAGGTAGCGTAGGGCTATGAACAATCCGGTGTCCAAGTATTATTTCCTGAGCAGTTCATCAATATGTTCGGCGTAGTCGAGGGTGCTGTCCAGGTAGAAGTCTATCTCCGGGACGATGCGCAACTGCGACGCGACCTTGCGTCCCAGCTCCCCGCGTATGGCTCGCTTGTCCTCTTCCAGAGCCGGGAGCGCGGCAGAGGACTTGTCGGAAGGGAATATGCTCACGTAAACCTTGGCGATGCCGAGGTCCGGGCTGACCCTCACCTCGCTCACCGTCACCAGACAGCCCGCATAGGCCGCCATCCCCCTGCGGCGTATGATTTCCGCGAGGTCGCGCTGGAGCTCGCGCGCGACCTGGAGCTGCCTCTTGCTTGCCGGCCTATCCATTGACGACGAGGATATAATAGTCCTTCCTGCCCTTCTGGACAAGGATATATTTGCCGTCGATGACGTCATCCTCCGTGAGGGAGCGGGAGATGTCGGACATCTTCTCCTTGTTGAGGCTGAAACCGTTCTGCTGTATCATCTTGCGGGCCTCGCCCTTGGACGGGAAGACGGAGGTCTCCACCGCGAGAGCGTCCAGTATGCCGAGCGGGAGAGAGGAGCGCTCTATGCCGAAGGTAGGCACTCCCTCGAACACGGCGAGGAAAGTCTTCTCGTCGAGGCTGCGCAGGTCGTCCGCGGTAGCCTTGCCGAAGAGTATGCCGGAGGCCTTGACGGCGGTCTCGTATTCCTGCTCTCCGTGCACCATCACGGTCACCTCCTTCGCGAGAAGCTTCTGGAGCTCGCGCTTCTCCGGACTCTCCCTGTGGGCGGCAATCGCCGCCTCGATGGTCTCGCGTGAGAGCAGGGTGAATATCTTGATGTATCGCTCCGCGTCTTCGTCGCTGACATTGAGCCAGAACTGGTAGAACTGATACGGCGAAGTGCGCTCCGGGTCGAGCCAGATGTTGCCCTTCTCGGTCTTGCCGAACTTGCCGCCGTCCGCCTTGGTGATCAGCGGGCAGGTCAGGCCGTATGCCTCGCCCCCGCAAGTGCGGCGGATAAGTTCGGTGCCGGTGGTGATGTTGCCCCACTGGTCCGCGCCTCCGAGCTGGAAGCGCACGCCCCGGTGCTGATAGAGGTAGAGGAAGTCATAGCCCTGGAGGAGCTGGTAGGTGAACTCAGTGAACGACATACCCTCGGAGGAGTCGCGGCTGAGGCGCTTCCTGACCGAGTCCTTGCTCATCATATAGTTGACGGTGATGAGCTTGCCGATGTCGCGGGTGAAGTTGATGAAGCTGTAATCCTTCATCCAGTCGTAGTTGTTGACGAGTTCCGCCTTGTTGGGGGCGTCGGATCCGAAGTCCAGGAAGCGGGAGAGCTGGGCTTTGATGCACGAGACATTGTGGGCGAGGGTCTCCTCATCCAGCAGGTTGCGCTCCTGACTCTTCATCGACGGGTCGCCGATCATCCCGGTGGCACCTCCCACGAGGGCGAAAGGCTTATGTCCGCAGGCCTGGAAGTGCTTGAGTATCATTATGCTCACAAGATGCCCTATGTGCAGCGAGTCGCCTGTCGGGTCGATCCCGACATAGGCCGAAGCGGGGCCTTTCATAAGTTCTTCCTCCGTGCCGGGCATAATGTCGTGTATCATACCCCTCCATTTGAGTTCCTCGATAAAATTACGCATCGAATTAGTATTGTTCTTTATTGAAGTCGAAATGACCGCGCTTCCGGAGTCTCCGGCGCGCGGTCTGCAAAGGTATTAATTATTTGCGAGACTAGCGCCTCTGGGCTATGCTTATATAATAGAAGAGCGTGGCGAGCGAGCCGATCGCCGCTATTACATAGGTGTAGGCGGCCCACTTGAGGGCGTCCACCGCCATCGGGCGGGAAGTCGCGTCCACCACCCCGGCGCCCTCCAGCCACTGCACGGCCCGCTGGCTGGCGTTGATCTCCACCGGCAGGGTGACGAAGCTGAAGAGAGTGGTCATAGCGAAGAGCGCTATGCCGATCCATATCAGGGACGGAAACCTCTCGATCAGCAGCACTCCGAGCAGGAGCACCCACTGCACCGTGTTGTTGGCGAACGTGACCACCGGCACGAGGGCGCTGCGCAGCTTGAGCGGAGCATAACCCCGGGCGTGCTGGATGGCGTGGCCGGTCTCGTGCGCAGCAACTGCGCAGGCGGCAATCGACGCGCTGGCGTAGACCGACTCGCTGAGGTTGATGGTCATATCCTGAGGGTTGAAGTGGTCGGTGAGCCTGCCTTTGACGGACTGCACGGTCACGTCGGTGATGCCGTTCTGCTGAAGCATCAGCCGCGCCACGTCCGCTCCGGTGAGCCCGTGCGGTGACGGTACGCGGGAGTACTTATCGAACTTGCTCTGAAGGGTAGCCGAGATGATGTAGGAGAGCACCATCACCGCTATCAACACAATCCAGATCATATCACGGTCTTTTAAAGGGTTATACAGCCATCAATACACAAATGCTATGCCGAACACTATCCTGAAAGCGTCCTTGAAATAGTTGTTGGACCAGAGGAAAAACTCATAATGTCCTACCGCCCAGGAACATCCGACTGCAAGGTCCGGGTCGGAGTCGAACCTCCACGAATGTATCGTACCCACCATAGGGTGTATCACCGTGCCGTTGGAGAGCGGGAATTTAGCCCCGAGGTAGAGCCAGTGCTCCACATCTGCCATTTTGTCAGTGTGCACCGTCCAAAGGCTGTTGGAGAGCCAGTAGAAGCGCCCTTCAGTGTCGAAAGCTCCGTGGACATAGAGCCCGCTGGTGATGTATGAGAACTTGTGGCGGTCGGAGAGCGAGAATGTCGGACTGGTCTGGAAACCCATGTTGAAATAGTTGCTCTTGTAGAAACCGGCCCGGAAAGTGTAGCCGGAATAGGCCCCGTCCGGGCAGGTGTAGAGTTCAAGCCCGACTGCCGTCTTGCCGATGCCGTACTGGAAGGTGGTGAAACTCTCGTTGTATCCGCTCGCCGGACGGAACTTCAGCGAATGGTAGCCGAAAAGCACGCCGTCCCCCGGCGCGGCGGCGTAGAACGGGACCTGCGCGGAGAGCGCCCCGCAGCCGAGCAGCATAGCGGCAGAGACGAACATCGTCCTGAGAAGTCTGGTCTGGTTTGCCATAGTGTTATTTTTCCCCAAATATAAGCATTTCGGGACAGCTTCCTACCGGACTTTGTCAAATGTTCCGGCCAATTTGACCATATCCGTAAAAAAACCGTCCATATGCAAAAATCTGCGGTTTTTCCGAGGAGAGGGTTTGCAAAACAAAAACATATTCTTATCTTTGCGGAGTAAGTAAATTAGAATAATTCAAAATTAGAAAAGTTATGGAAAAGAAATTCAGATGTCTGGTATGCGGTTATGTATACGAGGGGGAGAATCCTCCGGCGGAGTGCCCTCAGTGCCACGCTCCTGCGAGCAAGTTCGCGGAAGTCAAGGGCGAGGGGCTTGAGTGGGCCTGCGAGCACAAGATAGGCGACGGCAGGGTCGAGGACGAGGAGATAATGCAGGGTCTGCACGACCACTTCAACGGGGAGTGCTGCGAGGTGGGGATGTATCTTGCGATGAGCCGCCAGGCGGAGCGTGAGGGCTATCCTGAGATTGCGGAGGCGTTCAAGCGCTACGCATTCGAGGAGGCCGAGCACGCCGCGAAGTTCGCGGAGCTTCTCGGAGAGGTTGTCTGGGACACCATGACCAACGTGAAGAAGCGCGCCGAGGCGGAGTGCGGAGCCTGCGAGGGCAAGCTCAACATCGCCACCCGTGCCAAGAAGCTCGGCTATGACGCCATCCACGACACCGTGCACGAGATGGCCAAGGATGAGGCCCGCCACGGCGCCGGCTTCCAGGGGCTGTACAAGCGTTTCTTCGAGGGCAAGTAATCTGTCGGTTCTCTGTCCGAAGACCCTCGCTTCGCTCGCCCTCCCACTCCGTGGGCCACTCCCGCCATCAAGCGCGGGTGCTTAGGGTCTTCGGACAGATGTCTTATTCAGTGCCGGAAGCCGCTTTAGGCTTCACCGGACGGACGTTGCGCCCGAACGCACGGGTTGCGAAGATGTTGCTTTGCTGCCAAGTTTCTCTATAGAGCGGCGTGCCGGTGTCCGGTTCGTTACTCTGCAGCACATATGCGTTGAGGTTGTTATAATAACCGTTCGTGCTGGTGTAGAGAGTCGAGGTCCAGAGCATCGCATAGTCGGCATATTCCATCCCGCCGTCAAGCTTGACACCCCCGCTCGGAAGGAAGAGATTCTTGTCCTTGTAGGCCCCTCTTCCGACGAGAAGCGCTCCCTTGACCCCGTTATACTCGTAAATCTGAAGCCCGTCGACACTCTCGAACAGCTGCTGCACGTCGCTCTTGGTCGGCATCCTCCATCCGTCTCCCCACTTCACACAGGCGACATCGTCCTCAGCTTCAAGTTCCTCGACCTCATCTCGCTTATATTTGGTGATGGTAAATGAGTAGTTGTAGCGTGAATAGAACTTGTAGCTCTCGAGAGAATACAGTTTCTTGACTTCCTCCGGATCGCTCGGGTCGGAAGCCGTCTGCTCCTCGGTCTCGCCCCAGGCGTAGTATCCGCCGATCTCCTCGGGACGGGTCGCTCCGACGTTCCATCCCGCCCAGAGCACGTCCGTACCGAAGTCTATCTCCTTGTCGGTGCAGACAGTGACCGGAGGGACCGTAAAGCTCTTGGCCGGGCCGAAATACTCGATATAGTCATCGACCACGACCACCGGACGGTAAGAATATGTCTCGCCCGGAGTCAGAATACACTCGACATATCCCTCTCCGCTAAATCCCCCGCCCTTGCCTTTGCCGCTGCCGTCATCCTTGCCGCCGCCGTCACCCTTGCCGCCGCTTCCGGAGACATAGGACCGCCAGCGCTGTTTGCCGTCCTTGTCAAGGAGCTGTATTTCGCAGTATTCCGACCTCTGATAGGTCTTGCCGGACATCACCAGCCCGCCATCCGTAAAGTTGGCGTAAAGCTTGACGCGGATGGCGCTTTCGTACTCCTCCCGGGATGTCGAGAAGGCGAAATCTCCGCTTACGCTCAAAGGATCGACCGACGGGCTGACTTCGAGAGTAGGATAGTAGTACCCCTCCAGCGGCTTGCTCTTGATGGTCTTGTCTTCATACAGGGTGCGATACTTGTTGGTGACAATCATAAAGCGCCATTTGTCGCCGGAGTAGAACGCGTTGTCGTCCATAATCACGCTGAGATAGAGGTTGAGAGGGGTGGTCGCGTTCCAGTCTCCGGCATTTATTCCATCGAGCTCAAGCTTCATCCCTCCCGACTGGCGCACTGAGGAGCTGCCGGTCTTCTGTATGCCCTGACTGGTCAGGAGGACCGAGCTCATAAAATTGGTACCCCAGCTGTCGGCGATGACGTAGAAGGCTGTCGGGTACTCGTCCGCGTCGAGTCCGGAGGCGGGATAATTGACTTTGAAATTCATCACCGAATTGACCGAAGCCATCGTGCCCTCCAGGTCTTCCACCTTCTTCGGTACTGCGGTGGCGTCGCCCTTCATAAGGAGAACCTTTCCCTTGAGGTGGTCCATATTGCCGTTGCCCTTCTGGGTCTGATAGGCCATCGAAGGGTTGTCGCCAACAGTCGCTCCGGAGTGATAGATGTAGATGCTCCCGGTGTTGTCGTCGAGCGCAGGCAGCCCTTTATCAACCGCCTGGAAGGTGCCGACCCCGCTCGCGCCTTCGGCGCTGACGAGCTTATAGAGGTACTTGCCGGTGGAGGACACGACCAGAATATTGTCGCCCTCCGTCCACTGGAGCTTGAGGGCCTTTTCGGTGCCGTCGTAGCTTACCGAGGTCTTGGTCTGCGGAAGGCCGAATCGGAGCGTGCGTATCTCGCCGCCCTTCACTTCCGGGGTGCGGGTCTCAATATTCTCCATTTTGGCGCAGGAGAAGACTGCAAGCGCGGCAAGAGCCGCCGCTGCGGCGCGTATAGGTGCTTTCATCTTGAGAGTTTTTAAGTTAGAATAACTCTGGTAATTCTCCTCCTCCGGGACCCGTGGACGGGTAGCCGCCGCCCGGGGACATCCCCGGCACTTCAAGGATGGAAGACGCGATCAGTCCCTCCGTCCGGATGGATACGGTCTCGGCGTCAGGCGCCGCATAGGCAGCTTTGATGTTGGTCGAGTCAGACTTCATAGTACGATATGTCAATGATTTAAGTTAATATTCCGGGCAATAGCCCGACACTTGACTCCGCAATATATGAATAATCCGCGATTATCCCAAAAAAGGAAAGGCCCTCAATCGAGAGCCTTTCCTTCCTTGTCATAGAGTTCATATTGCAGGATGCCGTGCTCGGTCACCTCGACCAGAGTAAGCTTGCACTTGTACTTGCGTTTCCATTTGCGGACAAAAGAGTTGAATCCGCGGCTCAGGTACGCGCCCAGTATCGGGCTGACCTTGAGCGTAAATGTCTTCTGCCCCTTGTCCACATAGTCGGAGAGCCTGCGCTCTATCTCCTCGTCGATGACGACGGTGGAGGCAATCTTGCCGGTGCCGTGGCACAAAGGACATTTCTCGGCCGTCTCGATCTCCGTCACCGGACGTATCCTCTGGCGGGTGAGCTGCATCAGGCCGAACTTGGTAAGCGGCAGCACGTTGTGTTTCGCCCTGTCCGGCTCCATCAGCTCCCTCATATACTTGAAGAGTTCGTTGCGGTGTTCGGCCTTGTCCATATCGATGAAGTCGATGATGACGATGCCGCCCATATCGCGGAGCCTGAGCTGGCGGGCAATCTCCTCCGCCGCGATCTTGTTGACCTCGAAGGTGTTCTCCTCCTGGTCGTTGGTCTTGGCGCGGGTGCCGCTGTTGACGTCGATGACGTTGAGAGCTTCCGTCGTCTCGATGACGAGATATGCGCCCTGCTTCATCGGCACGACTTTGCCGAATGAGCTCTTGATCTGGCGCGTGACCTCGAAATGGTCGAAAATCGGCTCCCTGCCCTCGTAGAGTTTGACTATCTTCTCCTGCTCCGGGGAGATCAAGGAGACGTAGCGGCGCACCTCGTCGTAGATCTTCGTATCGTTGACATACACGTTGGAGAACGTGTCGTTGAGCAGATCGCGGAGGGTGGCGGTGGTCCTGTCATACTCTGTGAAGAGCAGCTTGACGCCTTTGGAGGCGGCGATTCTCTTCCACGAACCCTCCCATTTCTCTATGAGCGAACGGAGCTCGGCCACGAGCACAGCGGCGTTCTTGTCTTCGGCGGCGGTGCGGATGATGGCCCCGTAGTTGTGGGGGAGGATGCTGCGGACGAGAGTCTCAAGTCTCTTTTTCTCCTCGCGAGAGGAGATCTTCTGGGAAACGCTCACCTTGTCGGCAAAAGGGAGCAGTACAATGTTGCGTCCTGCCAATGAAATCTCCGCAGTCAGCCTGGATCCTTTGGTGGAGATGGGTTCCTTGACAATCTGGGCGATTATCATCTGCCCCGGCTTGAGGTGGTCCTCGATGCGGCCCTCCTTGGCAAGCACGGGTCCTATCTTGACTCCCGAATAGAGCTTGCCGAGGTCCCTGTTGGGATTGCTCTCGCGCACGAACGAGTCGAACGCGTTGAAATAGAGCCCGAGGTCGAGATAGTGGATAAACGCTTCCTTGCTGTCACCTATGTCCACGAAAGCGGCGTTCAGCGCGGGGAGTATCTTCTTGACCTTGCCGAGATAGACGTCCCCGACCGAGAAGCCGTGACCCTTGGTTGACTCCCTGTCAAGCTCGATGAGGCGATGGTTTTCCATCAGCGCTATGCGAACTTCAGAGGCCGAGACGTCGACCACAAGATCTTTTTCTGTTTTCGCGGTGGTTTCCATTTGCATTACTATAATTAAGAAAAAGCCCGCCGGATCCCCCGTCAGGCTTTTCTCGACTATTTCTTCTTATGTCTGTTCAGGCGCAAACGCTTCTTACGCTTGTGCGTGGACATCTTATGTCTCTTATGCTTCTTTCCGTTTGGCATTGTCTGGAATTATTTTGTCTTGACCTGAGCAACGAATGCCTTGGAAGGCTTGAACGCCGGGATGTCGTGTGCCGGGATGGTCATAGTAGTCTGCTTGGTGATGTTGCGGGCAGCTTTCTGGGCGCGGTGCTTGATGATGAAACTGCCGAATCCGCGGAGATATACCGGGTTGCCCTTGATCACGGATGCCTTGATGCTCTCCATTGCAGCCTCCACGACTGTCTGTACGGTTACCTTCTCGATCCCTGTCGACTTGGCAACTTCATTTACGATTTCTGCTTTAGTCATTGTCTTAATATTTAGTATTCAATAAATTTGCAACGGAATTGGAGTGCAAATGTATATTATTTTTTTCATTAATCAAAATACTTTCAATGAGTTTTGATTTTTTTTGCAGTGGCACGGAGATTGACTATATTAGCGCTTCGGTTTTAGGAGCTATCATTACTGACAATTTGACACAAATATGAGACAAGATAAAGAATTCACCTTCCCCGCAGGAGCTGAAGTGAGCATCATACCCGTGCTGCAGGGCGAGGGTCTGATGAAGGTTGACGATGCCGAACTGCCTGATGTCCTGCCGGTTCTGGCGCTGCGCAACGCGGTGCTCTTCCCGGGGGCGATATACCCTGTCACCATAGGACGGGATAAATCCATAAAACTTATTCAGGACGCGGAGAAGGAGGGATTCTTCATCGGCGCGGTGCCCCAGCAGGACGTGATGGTGGAGGAGCCGCAGGAGGACGACCTCTTCCACTACGGCTCCGTCTGCAAGATCATCAAGACCCTGGAGATGCCGGACGGCACCCTCACGGCGATACTTCAGGCATTCAAGCGGCTTGAAGTGGAGGTGGTGCTCGGCTATGAGCCGTACATCACGGCGAGGGTGCACTATCTGCCCGACATACTCCGGGAGGACAACCGCTCCACTGACATAAAGGCGATAGGCGAGTCGCTCAAGGACAAGGCCATACAGATACTCCGCTCGTCCAACCTCGGCACGAGGGAGACTGTCGGCGCGGTCAAGGCCATCGACGACTTCAGATTTCTGGTGAACTTCATCGCCACCACCATCGAGGTGGAGAACTTCGACTCCAAGGTGGAGCTCCTCGGGCTCGACGACGTCAAGGTCAGGGGTCTGAAGCTCCTCTCCATACTCAACGTGCAGACCGAACTGATGAAGATCAAGCAGGAGATCAACCAGAAGGTCAAGAGCGAGATCGACCAGCAGCAGAGGGAATACTACCTCAACAACCAGCTCCGCACCATCCAGGAGGAGCTGGGGATGGACGGGGACGAGGAGTTCGAGAAGTTCCGCGAGAAAGCCGCCAGGAAGAAGTGGCCGGCGGAGGTCGCCGAGGCCTTCGACAAGGAGCTCGCCAGACTGGAGCGCTACAACCCGTCCTCGCCGGACTACAGCGTGCAGTACAACTACCTGGAGTTTATGCTCCAGCTGCCTTGGGGCGAGATGAGCAAGGATAATCTCGACCTCTCGCACGCGCAGAAAGTCCTCGACCACGACCACTACGGGCTCGACAGCGTCAAGGACCGCATCGTGGAGTACCTCGCCGTGCTCAAGCTCAAGGGAAATATGAAGTCGCCTATCCTCTGCCTCTACGGGCCTCCGGGAGTGGGCAAGACCTCGCTCGGCAAGTCGGTGGCCAAGGCGCTGGGGCGCAAGTACGTGCGCATCGCGCTCGGCGGTATGCACGACGAGTCCGAGATACGCGGCCACCGCAAGACCTACGTGGGCGCTCTTCCCGGGCGTATCCTCAACGGCATAGCCAAGGCCGGCACCTCCAACCCGGTGATCGTCCTCGACGAGATAGACAAGCTCAGCTCCGACTTCAAGGGTGACCCGTCCTCCGCGCTGCTGGAGGCGCTCGACCCGGAGCAGAACGCGACATTCCACGACAACTACCTCGACATCGACTACGACCTGAGCAACGTGCTCTTCATCACCACGGCCAACAGCATCTCGCCCATCCAGCCGGCGCTGCTCGACCGTATGGAGGTGATCAACGTCACCGGCTACCTCGCCGAGGAGAAGATGGAGATAGCCCGCAAGTTCCTCGTGCCCAAGCAGCTTGAGGAACACGGCATCAAGAAGAGCCTGCTGAAGATAGACAAGGCCGCGCTCGAGGAGATCATCAGCCAGTACACCCACGAGTCGGGCGTGCGCGGGCTCGAGAAGCAGATCGCCAAGATAGCCCGCGTGACCGCCAAGAAGATAGCCCTCTGCGAAGACTACCCAAAGGTCATCAAGAAGGAGCACCTCAAGGAATACCTCGGACTGCCTACGGCGTTCCACGACAAGCAGAAAGGCAACGAAGCCCCGGGAGTCGTGACAGGGCTGGCGTGGACGCAGATGGGAGGCGAAATCCTCTTCGTCGAGAGTTCGGTGTCCAACGGCAAGGGAGTGATGACTATGACCGGCAACCTCGGGGACGTGATGAAGGAGTCGGCGACCATCGCCTACCAATATATAAAGGCGCACCCGGAGATGGCGAAGATCAACTCGGAAGAGTTCGCCGCCAAAGACATACACGTGCACGTGCCGGAGGGGGCGACGCCTAAGGACGGCCCGTCAGCGGGCATCACGATGGTCAGCTCTATGGTGTCTGCGCTGCGCGGCGAGGGGGTGAAGCCGGGGATAGCGATGACCGGAGAGATGACCCTGCGCGGCAGAGTGCTTCCGGTGGGCGGCATCAAGGAGAAGATCCTCGCCGCCAAGAGAGCCGGCGTCCACACGATAGTCATCTCCGAAGACAACCGCAAGGACATCGAGGACATCAAGCCGGTCTACGTCGAGGGTCTGACGTTCCACTATGTGCAGACCATCAGGGACGTGATCGACTACATCTTCTAGAAGAGCGTCGGATGGTTCTCCTCCAGTCCCTTCAGGATGCGCTCCATAAGCGCCTCCCTGATGAGGGCTGAGCGTGAGGCGACCTTGAAGCGCCGACAATATTCATCGATTGCCGCAAGTTCCTGCCCGTTGAAGAGCACGGCCTTGCGGTAAATTCTTTTGAGGGACTCCTTCTGCCTGTCCAGATAGGCCGGGTCGACAGCGGAGAACTTCTTACTGCTTCTTCTCTTTTTCTTGGCCATCGCTGATGCTTATATAGTGGATGATTTCTTGCAGATTGGTCACTTCCAGGCGTCTGCCGATGATTTCTCCGTCCCTGTAGACGACGAACATCCTCGGGGTGCCGGTCACGCCGTAGAGCCTCTGGTAGTCGGAGTCCATCTCCGGATCCCAGAGGTGGACGAGCCTTATGCGGCGGTTGCGCAGCTTGAAGTTCTTCCGGAAAGCCTTCCACTCCCCCTTGTCCGAGCCGACATAAACGGCGTAGAAATTGAGCGGGAAATCGACTTGGGCGAGCACCGAAGGCAGCACCTGGCTCTCCAGCCGGCATTTGTAGCAGGCTATGTCGTAGAAGAAGAGTACCGCCGTCCTGCCATCCTCCGGGACGGTGAGGCCGCCTCCGCAAGGCTTCCTCAGGGTGACTTTCGGGGCCGTCATCCCTATGAGCGAGCTGCGGTTGAAGTCGGCGAATATCTGCGCGTCCATCAGCTCGATGTCGGTTGCTGTGCGCACCCTCCCGGTAGCAAGCCAGGTGTCGTAGATATGTATGGCCACGGCCTCCTCCCCCATCACTCTCGCGTGGCGGTAGTGGTCGAACACGGCCAGCGTGACGTGCTGGCGGGTCAAGGAGTCACGGCAGCTGGAGATGAGCGAGTCGAACTCGGCGTTCTTCGCCTCCAGGCTCTCCCTCTCAAGCGTCGCGTAGAACTGAGTCAGCAGGCTGTCAAGCCCCGCATAGCGGTAGAGGCTGTCTGTCTGCGCGAAGAGCGCGGATGCTCCCAGCAGCAGCGACAAGGCTATGAGCGTCAGTCGCTTCATCTGACTTCGGGGAGCTTTACGCCATCCGGCACGAACAGCGAGGTGTCACCGTGATGGCGGAGTATGTCCCTCACGGCTGACGATGAGATGTGCGCGAACTCCTGCGCCGTAGGGATGATGATGGTCTCTATCTCCGGGGCGAGCCGGCGGTTGGCGTCGGCGATGGCGCGCTCGTTCTCGAAGTCGAGCATATTGCGCACTCCCCTGACTATGTGGCGTATGCCGAGTTCGCGGCAGATGTCCACTGTCAGCCCGTCATATTGGATGACAGGCACATTGCCGATGCCGGCCGTCGCCTGTCGTATGATGTCGATTTTCTGTCCGTTGGTGAAGAATCCCTGCTTGTCCTGATTGATGCCCACGGCCACCGTCACCTCGTCGAACATCGTCAGCGCCCTGTGGAGGATGTTGAGATGCCCTGCGGTGAAAGGATCGAACGAGCCCGGGAATAAAGCCTTGACTTTCATAACTTCCGCAAAGTTATGAAATATTAAGCATTTTCTTCCATTTAATGTAGCCGGCAACGGCAATAATTACATAAAGACCGTAAAGCGAGGCCTTGAACGGTATGCCCTTGTAGAAATAGAGAGCGCAGGTGACTATATCCACCACTATCCATATCAGCCACTGCTCCAAGTATTTGCGGGCAAGCGCCCAGCATCCCGCGAAGCTCAGCGCCGTGGTGAAGCTGTCGGTCAGAGGCACCTGCGAGTCGGTGAAGCGGACCAGGATGAAGTATATCAGAGCCCAGAGCGCTGCGGTTGCGAGAACCCAGGGCAGTATGTAGCGCCGCTCGAAATGCGTCACCACGGCAGGCTTCCTGTCCCCCTTCCCACGGAGATACTTCCAGTTGATGTAGCCGTAGACGGTCATCGCGATATAGTAGAACTCCATACCGCAGTCCGCGTAGAGCCCGTGCTGCCAGTAGAGCACCACGTCGAGGCTCTGCATCACGAAAGCCACCGCCCAGAGCGCGAGGCTCGCCCTGTATTCGAGGAGAATATAGGCGAGTCCCAGCGCGGTGGTGAGTATGTCCAGCCAGTGGGCGGCGAGAAATTCGGACATAGGCTAAAATCTCAGCACCACATTGCCGAGGGCGGCGAATCCCGCCGCCGGGATGAAACCTATCTGGTAGTAGCGCTTGCTGTCGGGATGTCCGTCGGCTTCGGAGATGGCGGAGTATACCCAGCCGCTCGTGGCGTAACGGCTGTTGAACACGTTGCCGAAGTCGAGCCCGAGACGCAGCTCCTTGAGCGCCCCGCCGAAGCGGAAAGTGTAGGCGAGGTTGAGCTCGGAGAAGCTGTAGGCGGGCAGGGAACGCTCCACATTCTGTGTGTTGTCAAGGTACTGACGGCTTACGAAAGCCGTGTGCCACACTGCGGAGAAGTCCCCGAAGCGCAGGTCGGCAAAGCCGTTGAGTATGGCATCCGGCGAGAAGGCGAGGGTGGAGGAGTCATAGTGTATCACTCTGTAGCCCTTGGCCCAGTCCTCGGCATACTCGTCGAAGTCGAGGATGCGGTTGGCGCTGAGGGCGGCGTTGCCCTCGAGGGTCAGCCAGGCCGCGGCATCCCAGGAGAGGGTGATCTCCGCCCCCGCGCGGTAGGACCTCGCTATGTTGGTGGTGAGCTTCTCGCCTATGTCGCTCGTCTGCCCGGTCTGCACGAACTGGTCGCGGTAGTCCATATAGTAGAGGTTGACCCCCGCACGGAACTGCTTGAGGCCCAGCTGGTAACCGAGTTCGTAGTCGATGAGGCTCTCGGCCTTCGGCGCGGGGTACTTGCCGTTGTCGGTGAAGTTGTTGCGCTCCGGCTCGCGGTGGCTCATCGCGACTGAAGCATAAGCCCTGTGCGGCCCGTTCACATAGCTCACGCCCCCTTTTGGGTTGAAGAAGTCGTAGTGCTCGTCGACGTCCAGCATCTGGTTGGCATAGGTCCCGTCCGCCTGCTTGATGAACTTGTCGTTCCTGCCGTCGGTACGGTAGTCCACCCTGCGGTACTGCAGGTCGCCGAATATGTCCCAGTGTTCTCCAGGCTTGAACGCAGCCTTGACGAATGCGCTGTAGTCGCCCTTGGACGCATTGGAGTCGTAGTAGCTGTAGTGTCCGTCCGAGTCGAGGACCGAGGATGCGAGGTAGTCGTCGGCGATGTAGGTCAGGTAGCCGAAGTGGCCGGAAGTGAAGTGCTGCGCGGTGAGCCCGCCGATGACATCCCATCCGGAGTCGGAGTAGCGGAGGTTGTAGACCGCTCCGAAAGTGTTCTGGTCGAGACCCTTGCGGCGCACGAAGTCCGTCCGGGAGAGAGTGCTGCCGTCCGGCAGCGTGCAGCTCAGGCCGAACTTGGAGAGCTTGTTGTCGTAACGGAACTCCTCGTAGTAACCATAGCCGTAGGTGTAGCGCAGTGAGAGGTTCGTGTTCCAGTGTTCGTCAATATTCCACGAAGCGGAGAGGATGTTGTGGTTCTGGATGAAGTTGTCGGTGGTCTTCGGCCAGAGCGAGCCGTCCTTGAGGCTGTAGCGCACGGTCTGATATCTGCCGTCGGAGCCTATGATGAACTTTCCCTCCGAGTCAGTCGCAAGTCTCTCATAGAGAGAATTGTAGCGTCCAAGTCCGACGCGGTGCATATCTGCGTAGTTCCGTATGCCGGTGCTGACGCCGTAAGTGCCGTCCATCAGCGAGAGGTCGTCGTTGCCGGCGGTGACTCCGTTCCACGCCTGACCGGTGTGTTCGAAGTTGCCTATGTTGCGGTATCTCACCGTGAAATCGCCCCCGAGCCAGGTCAGGCCGGTATAGTACGAGCCGGAGCGTCCGGCAGTCCCGTCCACGTAGCCGGCGGTGGAAGTCCGGTGGTAGCCTCCCTCTGCGACGAGACGGTTCCACAGCAGGCCGGTGGAAGCGCTGACCCCCAGATTGAGAGTGTTGTACGAGCCGTAGGAGGCGCTCAATTCGGCATAGGGCACAAGTGAAGGGGACTTGGTCTTCATCGCCACGGACCCGCCGAACGCGCCGTCGCCGTTGGTGGAAGTGCCTACGCCCCTCTGCAGCTGCACGCTCTCCATATAGGCGGCGTAGCTGTTCATATTGGCCCAGAACACGCACTGGTCTTCAGGCGAATTGAGCGGCACTCCGTCCACGGTGACATTGATCCGCGAGTCGCCCGCCCCGCGGATGCGCATATGGCTCGTGCCGGTGCCGACGCCGTTTTCGCTCCACGCCAGCACGCCTGGAGTCCTCGAGAGCAGGAAAGGGAGCTCCCTGCCGCTCAGCGAGAATTGCCTCAGCGCAGTTTCGCCGATGTTTGCAACTGCGTAAGGTGCGTTCTTCTGCACTCTTACCCCCTGGACCACGGCATCCTCGAGCCTTTCGACGAGAAGCGAGTCAGAGACCGTCTGAGCCCCGACACATAACGCCGGAGACAATGACACGATAAAGACTAATACATTCTTTTTCATTAAAATGTAATTAATAATTAAAAATGTATAAGGGGAGCTTTCACCTACGCCGGCATTACCCGGATCAGGTTATGGGTATAATCTCAGCCCCGCACAAAGCGGAGCACCCCTTACAGAAGCACGGCGCCGTGCCGTGCAATCGGGGGCAAAGTTATGCATTTTTAATTGAAATCGTTAATTTTGGGTTTCAAGTTTCACTGGACAGGATGGACGTCAAGATAGAACAAAGCTGGAAAGCGGCGCTCGGCGGCGAATTCGGCAAGCCGTATTTCGCGCAGCTCGCCGCGGAACTGCACCGTCAGAAGCGCGAGGGGGCGGTGATATTCCCTCCGGGAGGGCAGATTTTCAGGGCCTTCGAACTCTGTCCGCTGGACCGGCTCAAGGTCGTGATACTCGGGCAGGACCCCTACCACGGCTACGGTCAGGCCACGGGGCTCTCGTTTTCCGTGCCTGCGGGCGTGCCGGCCCCGCCGTCGCTCAAGAACGTTTTCAAGGAGATAGAGTCCGACCTCGGGATACGGATGTCGGGCAGCCCGGACCTCACCCCCTGGGCGGAGCAGGGAGTGCTGCTGCTCAACGCGGTGCTCACCGTGCGGGCGGGGGAACCTGCCTCCCACAGCAGAATAGGCTGGCAGGAGTTCACCGACGCGGTGATCGGGACGGTATCGGAGCGTCTCGACGGGGTGGTGTTTATGCTCTGGGGTAACTATGCCCGCAGCAAGGCGGCACTGATAGACTCCGGCCGCCACTTCATCCTGGAAGCGGCGCATCCCTCCCCTCTCGCGAGGGGCGCGTTCTTCGGCTGCCGGCACTTCTCAAAGGCCAACAGTCTGCTGATCTCGGAAGGCAGAAGCCCTATCGACTGGAAACTCTGATCATTATCACCCTCACCACAAGCAGGGCCGCGAGCAGCAGGAAGACAAGGGTGCAGACGCGCCCGGCGATGTCCCCGTTGCGGACGAAGAAAGTCTGCGCGGAGTTGAGATTGACTTCGGAGCTGAGCGTCGCCCTCTCCCACCACGGCGTCGGCTGGTGTATCTCGCCCCTCTGGTCGATGATGCAGGAGATGCCGGTGTTGCCGCAGCGGGCGATGTCGCGGCGCAGCTCTATCGCGCGAAGGGCGGAGTAGCTCAGGTGCTGCCTGTAGCCGGGCGTGTCGCCCCACCACGCGTCGTTGGTGATGACGGTCATCATCCTGGCCCCCTTGCGCACATAGCCGGCGCAGAATTCGCCGTAGACCGACTCGTAGCAGACTGCGCAGCCGAGCGGCACACGATCCTCTCCGAAGTGCAGCACCGAGACTTCATCCTGCCCCTCGCAGCGGCCCATCAGTCCGCCGGAGCCCATCTTGTCGGAGAGCCAGTCGTCGAGCGGTACGAATATCTCAGGGTAAGGAGTGAGCTCGGTCCCCACGACGAGGCGGCTCTTGTGGTAAATCTCCGTGCGAGCGGAAGCGTCGGTGAGCAGGGCGCTGTTGTGCGAGCGTATCCAGCCGTCGCCGAAGCGCCGGGCGAGCACGGACGGGGCCTTGCCTGCCGGGTAGATGTCGTAGGTGCTTGCGCCTATGAGCAGCTCGGCGCCGGGATATCTCTCAAGCAGCCCCCGGAAGCTGCGCAGGGTAGCCGATGAGCCGACGTCTCCCAATATGACATCGGAAGTGAAGGTCTCGGGCCCTATGAGGAGCACCGGACGCGTGGAGGCGCTGTCCTTGCACAGCTCCGACTCGAAAAGCCCCAGCAGCACCTCGGTCTGCTGCTTCTGGCTGAGTGAGGAGAACTTCTCGTAAGGGTCGAAATTCGGCTGGCCTATGATGACCTTGACGCTCCCCTCCGACTTCTCTTCATAATTGTCGTAAATGGCCTTGGAGAGCACCAGAGGCCCGGCCACGACAATCAGCAGGGAGAGGCTGGCCGCAGTGCGGGCGACTTTGTTCCACTCTGTCCACGCGCCTCCGAGACGCGAGACCAGCACTCCGAAGAACGCCATATTGCAGAGCCATATCCAGAGCGAACCTCCGAGCGTGCCGGTGAATTCGTACCACTGGACGCTGCGGGTGCTTGCGGCAAAGGCGTTGCCGAGCGTGAGCCACGGCCAGCTGATGTCCACGTCGAAATAGCGCCTCTCCCAGGCGAGCCAGGCCGCGACCAGCAGGACATAAGGCACGACCCCGGCAAGATACTTCTTGGAGAATCTGAAAATCACCCAGACGAGGGTCATCTGCAAGGCGTTGGCCACTATCGCGAATATGCCTCCGCCGAGCGTGGCGTTACAGACCCAGAAAGTGGTGAGGGCGTTCCACAGGGTGAAGGTCAGAAGTGCATAGAGCCAGAAGCGCTTGAGGGAGTTCCGGTCGGCGAGCCAGTCCGCCACGAGCAGCGGGACGAAGCCGACGAGGGCGAGTGCGCCGGTGTGCGGCACGAGCCACGGCAGGCTCAGCAGAGCCGCCGACAACAGGCAGAGTATCAGGAGTCTGGCTTTCATTCTTCAGGCATCTGACCGCAGTATTTACGCCATTTCCCCAGAAGCGCGGTCATATCTTCCGGAAGTTCGGAGTCGAACTGCAGCCACTCTCCGCTGCGCGGATGAGTGAAGCCCAGAGTCTTGGCGTGCAGAGCCTGACGCGGACAGAGTTCGAAGCAGTTTGCGATGAACTGGCGGTATTTCGAATATATCGTCCCTTTGCGTATCTCGTTGCCTCCGTAGCGATCATCGTTGAATATGGGGTGTCCGGTCTGTGACATATGCACCCTTATCTGGTGGGTTCTGCCGGTCTCCAGCCTGCACTCCACACAGGTCACGAAGCCGAAGCGCTCCAGCACCCTGAAATGGGTGACGGCGTGCTTGCCCCTGTCCTCGTCTTCGTAGACCCGGAAACGCAGCCGGTCGTTGGGGTCGCGGCCTATATTGCCCTCGATCGTACCCTCGTCCTCCTGTATGTCGCCCCAGACCACCGCTATGTAGCGCCGGTCTATGCTGTGGTCGAAGAACTGCCTGGCGAGCTTGAGCTGCGACTGCTCGTTCTTCGCGACGGCAAGCAGCCCGCTCGTGTCCTTGTCTATACGGTGCACCAACACGCCCATCCTCTCGTCCTCAGCCTCCGGCCCCTGGCTGATGCCGAGGTGGTGCGAGAGCGCGTTGACGAGCGTCCCCTCGAAGTGCCCGTGGCCCGGGTGCACCACCATCCCCGCCGGCTTGTTGACCACCAGCACGTCTTCGTCTTCATAGACTATGTCGAGCGGTATGTCCTGCGGGAGTATCTCCAGCCCGCGCCTGCGGTACGGCATCACGAAGCGGATCGTGTCGCCGGGCCGGACGATGAAATTGGCCTTGACGACCTCCTCGCCCACGCGCACATAGCCCGCCTTGAGGGCCTGCTGGACGCGGCTGCGGGAGGTGTCCTCCAGATGCGTGGACATATACCTGTCTATGCGCATCGGGGTCTGCCCCTTGTCCACCTCCAGCCTGAAGTGCTCGAAGAGTTCGCCGTCCGTCATTTGCTCTTGAGATGGAGTGTGACCTCAGACCCCTTGCGGACAGTGCCGGAAGCAGGGTTCTGCGAATATACGACCGTCGCGACGGAGTCGGCGTAGCTCCTGACACCCGCATCGAAACGAAGCCTTCCCACATTGAGGGAGTTCTCCTGGAGGATGTCCACCGCCTGGAGATACTGCTTGCCGGAGAGGTCCGGGACATAGGTCATATCGTCCTTGCCCAGCCCCAGCACGAGATCGATCCTCGTGCCGCTGGAGACCGGTGCGCCGGCGGGGATGTCGAAGCCGTAGCGCTGCTGGCGCAGCACGTTGTTGGTGGCGATGTCACGCACATAGATGAGCCGCCCGAGGCTGAGGCCGTTGCGGAGGAGCTCCGCCTTGGCCTGACGCAGGGAAGTCCCGATAAGCGAAGGCATATAGACCTCCTTCGGGGCTATGGTATTGGTGGTCAGGCGTATCTTGCGGCCTTTCTTGACGCTGCTCCCGGCCTTGGGGTTCTGCATATAGACAGCCCCCGGCGTCATCCGCTTGACATAGACGGAGTCCGTCACCACGGCCCTCAGTCCGGCGGAAGAGGCCAGCGCCTGCGCCTCCAAGGCGCTCATATTGGTGAAGTCCGGGACAGAAATCTCCTTGCCGTGCCGGGTCACCGCGCCGAGAAGCAGCGAGACGGCCAGCACCACCGCGCCGACGAAAGCCAGCGCCAGCAGGAGATTCTTCACGATCCAGTTGCCGAAAAAGTCCTTTATACTCATTACTCAAAGCATTATTATCCCACGTACCGTCAGCACGAGCGCGAAGCAGCATATCGCAATCCCCGCGACCCGGCTCATAATCCTCAGCACCCTCCCGCTCGGCTTGACGAAAGTGGAGAGGAGCAGCACCACCGCAATCCAGTACAGAAACTCTCCGGCGAACACCGCGAGCAGCAGAGCCCAAAGCGGAGCGTCCGGACGGCCCGAGGCGAAGCCTCCCACCGCAAGCAGGCCGAGCATCATCGCCAGCGCGGCGGGGTTGGACAGGGCCGAGCCGAGCGACTGCAGGGAGCAGCCCAGCAGGGAGAATGTCCCCTTCGCGCCGCTGTCCTTGTCCGACAGATCGATAAGGGAGCTGTGCCGGACGATGCCAAGGCCTATCGCCGCGATCAGCACTCCCCCGGCTATCATTATCGGAGCCGCGTGCTTCTCGACGAAACCCTCGATCAGGGTCAAAGTGAACAGCCCGACCGCAGCATAGACAGTGTCCGCCAGGGCCGAGCCGAAACCCGTCATCATCCCCGCCGACCTGCCTCTGCAAAGCGTCTTCTGTATCACCATCAGCAATACCGGTCCGACCGGCACCGCCGCGCATATCCCGATGACGAAGGCCTTGATGAGTTCTGTGATCACGGGGGACAAAGATAGCAAAAAATTACATCATCGGAGGAGGGCCCCCGGGGCCACCGCCCGGACCGCCCGGGCCTCTCTGGCCGCCTCTCCTCTGTCCGCCCATAGTGCCGAAGCGCCAGGTCAGGGATACCACTATATAGCGTCCAAGGGTATTGTTGACCGCCTCGCTGCGGTAGTTGGAGCTGTCGGTGACGGTCAGGTTCTTGGACTGCCCGAGGATGTCGTAGCCGCGCAGCGCGAGGGTCATATTGTTGTTGAAGAGCAGCTTGGAAACCTCGGCGTTGAGCACGCACTGCGACGGCTGCTCGGTGGAATACCCGTTGTACCAGTTGTAGTCGAAGTCGCTCTCGAGACTGATGCCGGTGGCGGTCCAGTTCCAGGTGAGGCTGGCGGAGAGCTGGTTGTTCCAGGTGGTGGTGTTGTCCTTGAGGGTGGAGATGGAGTACCAGGAGCGGTTCACCCTCGTGCGTCCGCCCAGGGAGGCCTCCAGGGCGGTGCCCCGGTAGATGAAGCGGAGCCGCTCGTTGGCGCTGAGGGTGCTGGTGGTGTTCTCGGTGATGTGCGCGGCATAGTAGTCAGGGTTGTTGAACTGCTCTATGAACCACTCCATAAAGTCGTAGTAGCCCTTGTCGTAGAGGCTCATATCTATACCGGTGCCCACATAGGACGAACTCCTGCTCCAGTTGACCCCGAGGGAGTTGCTGATGGAGAATGCGCTCTTGCCGATAGGGAGGTTGCCGAACATATTGACGCTGGCGTTGGCGCTGGCCGGGCCGTTGAACGGCATCGCGTACTGGCTTCCGTTGTCGTACCAGACCGCGTTGACGATAGGGTTCTGGGTGTATCCGGCGCTGAAGCGCATATTGAAGGAGGCGAACTTCTGACGGTCGGAGTAGCGCAGGTCGCCCCTCAGTCTGTGGGAGAAGTATGGGGTGAGCGACGGGTTGCCGAAGCTGATGTTGAGCGGGTCGCTGTTGTCCGGCACAGGCATCAGCTTGGAAGTCGACGGCTGGGAGGACTGCCCCCGGTAGAAGAGCCTCCAGTTGAGATTGTCATTGACGTCCATAAACATCATCGCCTGCGGGGAGAAGTTCCAGCGGAAGTCGTCGTACTCCTGCGGCGCATATGAGCCGTCGGCGGAGTTGTAGCGGGTGGTGCTGTTGTAGGTCTTGGTCGGCATCGCGGCAAATCCCGCCTGCGCCCTGAACTTGCCGTCCTGATAAAGGGCGTTGACCCCTATCTCCTGACGGACGCTCTCGTTGATGATGCTGTTGGAGTAGTCATAGGCTTTCTTCTGCGTAGCGAGGTCTATCGTCTCCTTGTCGGAGCTGGATCTGCTCCAGTTGTAGGAATAGTTCGCCTCCACATAGAAGTGGTTGCCGAGAGGTTCGGTGTAGGTGAGGTTGCTGGAGAGGGAATATGACTTCTGGCGGTTGTTGAAGCTCTGGTTGACGTCGCTGACGGAGGAGATTTCGCCTTGGTCATCGTAATTGGTCGTGCCGTTGTTGTTGATGCCGTCCAGCTCATTGTCAGAGAGTTGGAGGCGGGCCATCACCGTCATCGTGCGCCCCGGAATCCCGAGCCTCTGGCGGAAGAGCAGGAAGCCTCCTGCGCTGATGTTGCGGTTGTTGCCGGTGTTGCGGGTGTAGGCGTCGTTGAGCTTGGACCTCTCGCCTTTTGAATCCTCATTATAGGTGGTGTCCGCGCTGCTCTGCGTATAGCTGCCGGTGCCGAAATTGACGCTCGGCTCGAAGAGAATCGAGGTGTTGTCGGAGAACTTGTGGTCGAGCCTGACGCCGAAGCGGTGTCCGTCGGAGCGGGTGTTGCTGACTCCGCTGCTGTTGTAGATGAGATTGCGGTCCGTGAGATAGGTGGTCTTGACGCTGCTCTCCTCCACATTGTTGTCGCTGGCGTTGTAGAGGTAGTTGCCGCCCAGCTCCATCCTGTCGTCGAAGAGGGTCCACGCACCGTTGATGCCGCCCATATAGGAGGTTGTGATGCCGTTGCCGCGGCCCCAGCCTCCCTGTCCGCGCCCCATCCCCGGGCCGCCCATCATCCCCATCATCATATTGCCGGAACGGTTGGTGGCTCCGCGGTTGTTGGTGTTGTTGCCGTTGAGTATGAGGCTGAGCTGCTGCTGGTCCGTGAATCGCCCGATGAACGCGTTGCCCTGATAGCGGAGGTCGCTCTTGACCCCATCCTGGGACGGGATGTCATAGCCCGCGCCGGCCTGCACGTTGCCCAGAAGCCCCTTCATCATACCCGGCTGGACGGAGAGGTCGATCACCGTCTCCTCCTCGCCGTCGTCGATGCCGGTAAACTCGGCCTGCTCGGACTTCTTCTGTATGACCTTGAGCTTGTTGACAATCTTGGCAGGGATGTTCTTGGTGGCGAGCTGCGGGTCGTCGAGGAAGAAGGTCTTGCCGTCGATGGTGATCTTGGAGATGCTCTCGCCGTTGACGGTGACGGAGCCGTCCTCGGAGACTTCCACGCCCGGCAGCTTCTTGAGGAGGTCCTCAAGCACGTCGTTGTCGGTGGTCTTGAACGAGGAGGCGTTGAACTCTATGGTGTCTTTCTTGACTATGATCGGGTTGCCGACGGCGGACACGGAAGCGGCGTCGAGCTGCTCGCTGTCCACCGCCATCTTGAGCTTGCCGAGGTCCTTGGCTGCCGAGCCCATCCTGACGTCTGCGGTATAGGGCTTATAGCCGAGGAGCTCGGCCCTGAAGCTGTAGTCTCCCCTGCCGACGGACTCGATGGTGACTTTGCCCTTGTCGTCGCTGAGAGCGTACTTGTACGGTTTCTGCTGCCCTGACCTGAAGAGGGAGACCGTGACATAGCCGAGAGGCTCACCGCTGGCCGCATCGACCAGCTGGGCAGATATCCTGTTCTGCGCGAAAGCGCCGACCCCGGCAAAAAGCAGGCTCAACACTACAAACAATTTCAATACCTTCATCTGTTGTTACTTTACTCTATCCGGATTGTCCGACACAAATTTCTCCCACGACGACGAACTGACCCCGCCGGAGAGAGGACTGGATAGACGGTAAAAGTGGCAAAGCGCTATGGCGAGCGCATCTGTTGCATCGAGGTACTTGTTATCAATTTTAATGCCAAGAGTTTTCTGGGCCATCAGGCAGACCTGCTCCTTGGATGCGGCGCCGTTGCCGCAGATGGCCATTTTGGCTTCGCGCGGCGCGTATTCGCAGACGCTCACGCCCTTTGAGAGGGCCGCGACCATAGCCGCGCCCTGAGCCCGCCCGAGTTTGAATATGACCTGGGCGTTCTTGCCGTAGAACGGGGATTCTATCGCCAGATGGTCCGGACGGTGGAGTTCGCAGAGCGAGGCGACCTTTTCGCTGATGACTTCGAGCTTGTCGTATGGAGAGGAGAGTCTGCGCAGATCGACCACTCCCATATCCACATATTGCGGCTTGCCCGAGCCGTCCACACGGACAATCCCGAAACCAAGAATGTTGGTTCCGGGATCTATGCCCAATATGGTAGTGCCTGCCTTAATCAATCCTGTCGAATCCTGTGTACGGACGGAGAATCTCTGGGATGACTATGCCGTCCGGCGTCTGGTTGTCCTCAAGCAGGGCCGCCACCACGCGAGGGAGCGCGAGGGAACTGCCGTTGAGCGTGTGCGCGAGCCGGGTCTTGCCGTTCTCGTCGCGGTAGCGCAGGTGCAGGCGGTTGCTCTGATAGGTCTCGAAGTTGGAGACGGAAGATATCTCAAGCCAGCGCTGCTGGGCGGCTGACCAGAGTTCAAAGTCGTAGGTGATGGCGGAGGTGAAGCTGAGGTCGCCGCCGCACAGGCGCAGTATCCTGTACTTCAGTCCGAGCCTGTTGACCAGCGACTCCACGTGCGCGACCATATCGTCCAGGGCCGCGTAGGAGTCCTCCGGCTTCTCGATGCGGACGATCTCCACCTTGTCGAACTGGTGCAGACGGTTGAGCCCGCGCACGTCCTTGCCGTATGAGCCGGCCTCGCGGCGGAAGCAGGGGGTGTAGGCGGTGATACGCTGCGGAATCTGGTCGAGCGGGAGGATCACGTCGCGGTAGATGTTGGTGAGCGGGACTTCGGCGGTAGGCACCATATAGAAGTCGTCCAGAGTGGCGTGGTACATCTGGCCCTCCTTGTCCGGAAGCTGGCCGGTGCCGAAGCCGGAAGCGGCGTTGACCATCACAGGCGGCTCGACCTCCTTGTAGCCGGCAGCGGTGTTGCAGTCCAGGAAGAAGTTGATGAGCGCCCTCTGGAGCTTCGCGCCCTTATCCTTATAGACCGGGAAACCCGCACCTGTGATCTTGACCCCGAGATCGAAGTCGATGATGTCGTATTTCCTGGCGAGTTCCCAGTGCGGCTGTGCGCCCTCGGGGAGCTTGACCTCCGGGCCGCCCGTCTTGACGACCTCGTTGTCCTCCGCGCCCTTGCCCGGCTTGACGAGTCCGCAAGGGATGTTCGGCATCAGCACCAGCTGGCCCTCAAGCTCCCTGGAAGCCTCGTCCATCTTGGCAAGAAGCTCGTTGGACCTGGTCTTGAGGGAGGCGACCTCGGCCTTGGCGGCCTCCGCCGCATCCTTGAGGCCCTGCTTCATCAGGCCGCCGATTTCAGCCGCCTTGACTTTCTGGCGTGCGAGCAGTTCGTCGCTCTCCGTCTGGAGGGAGCGGCGCAGGGAGTCGAGTTCGAGCACCTTGTCCACATAAGGCTTGGCGTCGAAGTTCTTGATCTTGAGTTTGTCGATGACTGCCTGCGGGTCATCGCGAAGCATTTTGAGTGTAAGCATAGCTCTATGTTAAATAAACCCGAAGCGGGATGGATGGGGTCGCAGACTGCCGTCTGCGGGGGTTAAGAAAGCTGAAAGGGGCTGGCTAAAAAGCATTTTAGCCGCCCCCTCAGTCCGCATAGACCCTTCGGGATTAATTCTCAAAAGGGAGTACCGATACGTAAGATTTGTCGTTCTTCTTGCGGGAGAACTTGACCGTACCGTCAATGAGCGCATAGAGGGTGTGGTCCTTGCCCATCCCGACGTTCCTGTCGGGGTTGTGGACCGTGCCTCTCTGGCGCACGATGATATTTCCGGCTTTCACGACCTCGCCGCCGAATTTCTTGAGTCCAAGGCGTTTGCTATGCGACTCACGACCGTTCTTAGAACTTGATTGACCTTTCTTGTGTGCCATAATCCTTAAGCGATTTCGTTGATCTTGATCTTGGTGAGTTTCTGACGGTGACCGTTGAGCTTCTGGAAGCCCTTGCGGCGGA
>CAVILJ010000010.1:2818-45932 GCA_963643555.1 Acetatifactor sp. | reverse complement strand
TTTTAGCCAGCCCCCTTTCAGGCTTCTTAACCCCCGCAGACTACCGTCTGCGACCCCTATCAGGGGTATTTCGCTCCTACGTCGCGGTCCCTGCGGGACTTATTAGTCTCTGTTGAATCATCTGATTTTGGGGCCTTTGCCCCAAAATCAGATAGTTCCCTGCTCCAGCATCGCGGTGGCGACCTTCATGAAGCCGGCGATATTCGCGCCCTTGACGTAGTCGATGCTGCCGTCAGGCTGGGTGCCGTACTTCACGCAGGCCTCGTGGATGGACTTCATAATATAGTGAAGCTTCGCGTCCACTTCCTCGCCGCTCCAGCTGATGTGGGAAGCGTTCTGAGTCATCTCCAGACCGGAAGTGGCCACTCCGCCCGCATTGACCGCCTTGCCGGGGGCGAAGAGCACGCCGTGCTTCTGGAAACAGTGGATGGCGCCCGGCTGGCATCCCATATTGGAGACCTCGCAGCAGCACCAGGTGCCGCCCTCGATAAGCTCCCTGGCGTCGTCCTCGGAAAGCTCGTTCTGGAATGCGCAAGGCAGAGCGATGTCGCACTTCACGCTCCAGGCCTTCTTGCCGGCGGTGAACTTTGCCTTCTGCGGGAACTTGGTCGCCATATCCTCGACCATATTGCGGTTGGAAGCACGCATCACGAGCATATAGTCGATCATCTCCGGGGTGATGCCGTCAGGGATCTCGCAGACTCCGTCAGGCCCCGAGATGGCGATGACCTTCGCGCCGAGTTCGACAGCCTTCTTGCAGGCGCCCCAGGCCACGTTACCGAAGCCGGAAACCGCTATCCTGCAGCCCTTGAGCTCGCGTCCCGCCTTGGCGAGAAGATAGTGCGTGAAATAGAGAGCGCCGTAGCCGGTAGCCTCCGGACGGAGTATTGAACCGCCCCAGGTGGCCCCCTTGCCGGTCAGCACGCCGGTGTTGTACTGGCGCGCGAGCTTGCGGTACATTCCGTCGAGATAGCCGATCTCGCGTCCGCCCACGCCCACATCGCCCGCAGGGATGTCCTGGTCCGGGCCGATGCAGTTCCAGAGCTCAAGCATAAACGCCTGGCAGAAACGCATAATCTCCTCGTTGGACTTGCCGGTCGGGTCGAAGTCTGAGCCTCCCTTCGCGCCGCCCATAGGCAGGGTGGTGAGAGCGTTCTTGAAAGTCTGCTCGAAGCCGAGGAACTTCAGCATAGACGGGGAGACCGCCTTGTGGAAGCGGAGACCTCCCTTGTAGGGACCGATAGCGCTGTTGAACTGAACCCGGTAGCCGGTATTGGTCTGAACCTCGCCGCGGTCGTCGACCCAAGTGACGCGGAATGTGAAGATCCTGTCAGGCTCCACCATTCTCTCGACGATCTTGGCCTTCTCGAATTCGGGATGCTGATTGTAGACTTCCTCAATGGATTCCAACACCTCCTGTACCGCCTGGAGATATTCGTTCTCCCCCGGGTACTTGGCCTGGAGACGGGCCATTATGTCCTTTGTCTTCATATTAATAATGTGGTTATTTGACCTCCCAGGTTGAACCGCTGTGCAGGAGGTCATCTACACAGTGTATCTTGGATTTGGTCATCACTTCCTTGACCTGGTCGCGGACACCGTCATCGTAGGTGATGTCCTTGACGTCGCGGATCACGCCGAGCGCCACCGGATAGTCCGGCCCCTTCATCTCGGCGAGAGCCATATGGATGCCGATATTGTCGGCGTGCGCGTCGTGGACGAGGATGTCCTCCTCGGTGAACCCGCCCTCGCCTATGTGTACGGCCCTGATCTTCTTGCCATCGTAGATGAGACCCTTGTCGCGGTTCTTGCCGAAGATCATCCTCTCGCCCTGCCTGAGGACGATGGTGTGGTCGGCCTTGACGGCAGGGTCGGAGAGGTCCCTGTGCGCCCCGTCGTTGAATATCACGCAGTTGGTGAGCATCTCCATCACCGAGCAGCCGTCGTGGAGGGCGGCGGCGGTCATTATCTCCTCGTTGAGCTTGAGCTCCACGTCCAGCGAGCGGGCGAAGAAAGTGCCCTTCGCACCCAGCACCAGCGCACCCGGGTTGAACGGATGCTCCACGGTGCCGTATGGCGAGGTCTTGGTGATTGCGCCGAACTTGGAGGTCGGGGAATACTGTCCCTTGGTCAGGCCGTAGATCTGGTTGTTGAAGAGGATAATGTTGATGTCGATGTTGCGCCTGATGGCGTGGATGAAATGGTTGCCGCCGATCGCGAGAGCGTCACCATCGCCGCAGGCCTGCCATACGGTAAGAGTGGGATTGGCCACCTTGATGCCGGTGGCGACGGCGGTCGCACGTCCGTGTATGCTGTGGAAGCCGTAGGTGTCCATATAGTAAGGGAGCCGGGAGGAGCATCCGATGCCGGACACCACAACGTAGCGCTCCTTGTCGTAGTTCAGAGCCTGGCTCACCTTCGGGAGAGCCCTCTGCAGAGCGGCGAGCACGGCGTGGTCGCCGCAGCCCGGACACCATCTAACTTCCTGGTCGCTCTTGAAGTCCTTGAATGTCAATGTAGCCATAGTCTATAACTCCTTTCTTATCGCTTCCTGCAGCTCGCTCACGAGGAACGGCTGACCCTGAATCTTGTTGAACTTGAGTATCTCGAGGTGAGGGAACTGCGTGCGCAGATAGTCGGCGAACTGGCCGCTGTTGAGCTCGCAGACGAGTATCTTCCCGAACGAGGAGAGCAGCTTCCCGGTATTGGACGGGAGAGGGTTGATGTAGTCGAAGTGCACATAGGAGACATTGTCCATCTCGCTGACTGCGGCGTAGATGTGGCCGTAGGTGCCGCCCCAGCCGACTACGAGCAGCTTGCCGCTTTCCGCTCCGCAGATCATCTCCAGCTGAGGTATGTCGCGGGCTATGCGGGCCACCTTTTCGGCTCGCTCGGAGACCATCGTGGCGTGGTTGGCAGGGTCGTTGGAGAGAACTCCCTCGTGGTTCTTCTCAAGACCGCCGACGCGGTGTTCGAAGCCCTTCTGCCCCGGGATGGCCCAGCGGCGTACGAGCGTCTCCGGGTCGCGGCGGAACGGGTAGAACTTCTCGCCCTCCTTGAGGACTCCCTGTACGAACGGCGGCTTGATCCTCGGATAATCTTTCATCTCCGGTATCCTCCACGGCTCGGAGCCGTTGCCGAGGAAGCCCTCGGAGAGGAGGATGACAGGGGTCATATGCTCAAGCGCAATCTTGGCCGCATTGAAGGCGGCGTCGAAACAGTGCGCCGGAGAGTGCGCGGCAATCACCGCCATCGGGCACTCGCCGTTGCGCCCGTAGAGGGCCTGGTTGAGGTCTGACTGCTCGGTCTTGGTAGGGAGACCGGTGGACGGGCCGCCTCTCTGCACGTCGACCACGACGAGCGGGAGCTCGGCCATCACGGCAAGCCCCATAGCCTCCGACTTGAGCGAAAGGCCCGGACCGGAGGTGGTCGTCACGGCAAGGTTGCCGGCGTAGGCTGCGCCAATCGCCGTACAGATGCCGGCTATCTCGTCCTCGGCCTGAAGCGTCTTGGCCCCGAGGCTCTTGTGTATCGCGAGCTCCTCGAGGATGGCCGTCGCCGGCGTAATCGGGTATGAGCCGCAGAAGAGCGGGAGACCGGACTTCTCGGAAGCCGCGAGCAGACCCCAGGCGGTGGCCTGGTTGCCGGTGATGTTGCGGTATGTGCCCTTCTTGAGGTCCTTGACCGGCTCGACGGTGTAGGTGTTGGCGATCATCTGCAGGTTGGCCGCATAGTTGAAGCCGTCCCTGAGCACTTTCTTGTTCGGCTCGATGACCTCAGGATGCTTCTTGGAGAACTTCTTCTCAAGGTAGCCGAAGATGTAGTCCAGAGGGCGGTTGTAGATGAAGCAGGCCATCCCGAGAGTGAACATATTCTTGCACTTGACGATGGCCTTGTTGTCCATTCCGCTGTTCTTGAGGCTCTCGTGGGTCAGGGTCGTGATCGGGGCGACTATGAGCGTCCTGTCATCGACTCCGAGCTCGCGGAACGGGTCGTCGGTCGTGAACCCGGCCTTGGTCATCCCGGCCTCGTCAAACGCGTCCTGGTCCACCAGGATCATCGCGTGGCGCTTGCACCACTTGGCGTTGGTCTTGAGCGCGGCGGGATTCATCGCCACCAGCAGGTCGCAGAAGTCGCCCGGAGTGGAGACTTTGCCCGTACCGATGTGGATCTGGAAGCCGGACACGCCGGAGACGGTCCCGTGAGGGGCCCGAATCTCTGCAGGATAGTCCGGGAAAGTCGAAAGTCCATTGCCGTAGATGGCTGACATATCTGCAAAAAGAGATCCGGTGAGTTGCATTCCATCACCCGAATCTCCGGCAAATCTGATCACCACATCCTTGGCGTCAATGATTTTATGTTGCATTGCAATGTGTAATTGGTATAGTTTCAGTAGTGTTTTCGATAGGCTGAAAGCCCTGCCGGATGGAAGCAGGGCTTGTCAGTAGAGGTCGGTCTATTGAGCTGCCTGGGCCGCCTGCTGAGCCTGGAGCTCCGCCTGAAGCGACTCAAGGGTGCGGTCGTCGGCGATGCCGAGGGCTTTGCGGGCCGCAGGGGTAAGGTCGATGCTCTGAGTGTCATCGTAGTAGAGGAGGGTGCTGAGGTCGAACACATAGACATATCCACCCTTCTTGGCGAGGTCCTTGACGGTTTCCTGGGCCTTCTGGTAGATAGGGGCCATCAGAGACTGCTGCTGCTGCTGAAGTTCGCTCTGCACTGACTGGCTGAACTCCTGGATGCGCTGCTGGATTTCGGTAAGCTCCTTCTCCTTGCTCTCGCGGATGGCGGTGGTCCAGGTGCTGGCCTTGGAGCTGTAGGTGTTGTATTTGGTGTTGAACTCTTCCACCATCGCCTGATAGGTCTCGTTGGCCTCCTTCTCGGAAGCGGCCATAGTCGTGCGGGCCTGGTCGGCCTCCGGACTGAGCTGCACGAGTTCGGAGAAGTTGACGTGCGCAAATTTTGGCTGAGCCGCTGCTGAGAGAGTGAAGAGTACCGTAGCGGTAATCAAAAGAACCTTTTTCATATTGTTGACATTCATTAAATTAATATTCCTCTTAAAACTGTTGTCCTATCACGAAGTGGAACTGGCTCCGCTTGCTCGTGTCGGTGGTGTCGAATCCGTAGCCCCAGTCGACGCCGAGCAGACCGACCATCGGTAGGAAGATGCGGACACCCACTCCGGCGCTGCGTTTGATCTGGAAAGGATTGAACTTTCTGATGTCCGACCAGGCGTTGCCGCCTTCAAGGAAGGTGAGCACATAGATGGTGGAAGTAGGCTGGAGTATCACCGGGTAGCGCAGCTCGACCGTGAACTTGTCGTAGACGTTGCCGGCGTAGGCGTAGCCGTTGGAGTTGTAGCTGGAAGGCTCATACGGGGTCAGGGAGTAGTTTTCGTAGCCTCGGAGCGAGATGACCTCGGAGCCGTAGGTGCTGTAGCCCGACATACCGTCGCCGCCGAGCAGGAAGCCTTCGAACGGAGAGTAGCCCCACCTGCGGTTGTAGTAGCCGAGATAACCGAACTGTGCGCGGGTCATCAGGACGAGGTCTCCGACCAGCTTGGTGTAGGTGGCTCCGGAGAGTTTCCACTTGTGGTATTCTATCCACTTGTAGCGCTTCTCGGAAGACCAGTTGTCATAGTCGACGTCCTTGTAGCTGGAGACCGCGACCTTGTTGCCATTGCTGTCGTAGTCGTATTTGCGCAGCAGGGAGAACGGCGGGGTGAGCTGCAGCGAGAACGAGAAGTCCGAGCCGGTACGCGGGTAGATCTGCTGGTCGGTAGAGTTGCGCACGAGACTCAGCGAGTAGTTGATGTTGTGGGCGATACCGTTGTCGAAGATGAAGTAGCCGGAGTACCAGTTGGTCAGCCTGTAGGACTGCCAGTTGAGACCGTTGTACAGCACGAAATAGCTGTCAGGCCACTTCAGGCGGGTGCCCAGCGAGGCGGAGAATCCGAAGACCTCCATCTCGCGGTCGTGACTCAGGATGTTGAGCGCCAGGTAGGAGTTGGTCTGACGGGTGTAGTATGCGCCGAGGTTGAGCGAGGTCGGCTTCTTGCCGAAGAGCCAAGGCTCGGTGAAGCTGGCCGAGAGCGCGGTGTAGTAGGTGCCGTTGGTCTGGAAGCGGAACGCGAGGTTCTGCGCGTCGCCGAGCGGCACGGGCCTCCAGGCGCTCTTGTCGAGGATGCGGTGGGTGGAGAAGTTGTTGAAGCTCACGCCGACGGTGGCGACGAAGGTCTTGCCTCCCCAGCCTCCGGAAACCTCCAGCTGGGATGACGGCTTCTCGGTCACGTTGTAGGTGATGTCGACCGTGTTGTTGATCTGGTTAGGCACGATGGACCTGCCTTTGGTCGGGTCCATAATCGCCTCGGAGTCGAACTGCCCGAGAGACGCGATCTCGCGTATGGAGCGCTCGAAGTCGCTCTGGCTGAAGAGGTAGCCCGGACGGGTGAATAGCTGGCGGCGCACCACCTTCTCGTTGGTGAGGTCGTTGCCGTTGATTATGACGTTGTTGATGGTCGCCTGCTTGCCTTCGGAAATGCGCATCTCCACATCGACGGAGTCGTTCTGGATGTTGGTCTCGACGGGGTTGATCTGGAAGAAGAGGTAGCCGTTGTCGCGGTAGAGCTTGGAGATGTCGTAGTCGCTCTGCTTGCCGCCGCCGTAGAGGCGCTTCTCCATTGTCACGCGGTCATAGACGTCGCCCTTGCTGATGGCGAGCACCTGATTGAGCGCGTCGGACGAATAGACGGAGTTGCCCGTCCAGCTGATGTCGCGGAAG
Source organism: Acetatifactor sp. (assembly GCA_963643555.1). Lineage (GTDB taxonomy): Bacteria > Bacteroidota > Bacteroidia > Bacteroidales > UBA932 > Cryptobacteroides. The sequence continues at coordinate 39,155 of CAVILJ010000010.1, read as the reverse complement.
TAGTACTTGTCGCCCTCCTCGAAGACGAGGTCGATGCCCAGCCGGTTCGGGGTCACGTAATACACGGAGTCGCGCACCAGCCTCGCGTCGCGGTAGCCCGCCTCGTTGAACGCGCTGATGACGTTCTTCTTGTCGGCGAGATATTCCTTCTCGTTGAACTTCTTGCTGTTGAAGAAGTTGTAGAACTTGTTGGACTTGGTTTTCTTCATCGAGCGGGCGAGCTTGAAGTCCTTGATATGCTCGTTGCCGATGAAGTTGATGTCGCGCACCTTAATCTTCTGCCCCTTATCGACGGCGAAGTTGACCCTGATGGCGTTGCGGATCACCGTGTCCTTCGTGACCTCCGCCTTGACCTCGCAGAGCAGGAAACCCTTCTCGGCGAAGTAGCGCTTGATGATGTCGGAGGTGGTCTTCTCGACATATTCGGAGAACTCGCCGCCGCGGCGGAGGTTGACCCTCTCCTGGATGTCCTTCCGCTCGCCGGACTTCACTCCGGAGAATGTCCAGCTGGAGACCCTCGGGCGCTCCTTGACCCTGATGGTGAAGAATGCGGAGTCCCGCCCGGCGCTGAGGGAGTCGATCGTGATGGCGACGTCCTCGAAGTAGCGCTGAAGCCACAGACGCCTGACTATGTTGGACATATCCTCGCCCGGCACGGTGACCTCCATCCCCTTCTGAAGTCCGGTGTGGGAGATGATCTGCTGGTCGCGGTAGTAGGTGTTGCCCTCAACCTTTATGCCTCCCACCTTGTATGTGCGGGGATGATTGTAATCGACCTCGACCCCGGACCCCTGTGCGGAAGCGAGCGCGGGCACGAGAGCGAGGGCCAAAGCGAAAAATATCCGTCCTATCTTCATCTTCAATAATAATCTGCAAATATAGTCCAATTATTTGACTTTTCCGAACCTCCTCTCACGCGACGCGTACTCCTCAAGCGCGGCGCGGAACTCCTCCCTGCGGAAGTCCGGCCACAGTGTGTCGGTGAACACGAATTCGGTGTAGGCGGCCTGCCAGAGCAAATAATTGCTTATCCTCTTCTCTCCGGAAGTGCGGATCAGCAGATCCGGGTCCGGAATGCCGCCGGTGACGAGATAGCGGCTGAAATCCTCCGCCCCGACCGGCTGACCGGGGTGATTAATCAAATCGTGTGCCATCCTCTCGGCGGCCTGCAGTATATCCCATCTGCCGCTGTAGCTCAGGAAGAGCACCATCGTCATCGCCGTGCCTCCCCTGGTGGCATCCATAATCCTGTCTATCCGGGAGTTGAGCGAGTCCGAGAGACGCTCGCGGTTGCCCAGCACGACGAAGCGGACGCCGTGTCCCAGAAATGTCGGGAGTTCCCGCTCCATCGCCACGCCCATCAGGTCCATAAGGGAATTGACCTCGTCGGAGGGGCGGTCCCAGTTCTCCTCGGAGAAGGCGAAGAACGAGACGTACTTTATCCCCCACTCGACTGCGGCCTCCATCACCGCACGTACGCTCTCCACCCCCTCGTAATGCCCGTAAATCCTCGCTTTGCCGCGCTGTCGCGCCCATCTTCCGTTGCCGTCCATTATGAGGGAGACGTGCAGGGGCAGTCTGTCTTTTGCTGTCATAGAGTTCCGTTTCCGTTGCGGATATCCTCGCCCCAGAGCAGGCGGCTGCGCAACGCGTTGATGAAATTGGATTTGCCGAGGCACAGACGCTTCAGATGCTGCTGCGCGGCACATACCTCGATGCGGGTGCTGGCCGGGATGCGGCAGTTGCAGTTGTCCACAGTGAACACCGCGCTCTCGTCGCGCGAACGCAGGGTGATGGCAATCCTTGAAGTGCGCGGCACCACCAGAGGGCGGATGTTGAGGTTGTGCGGGGATATCGGAGCGACGATGAAGACTTTGGCCTCCGGAGTGCAGACAGGGCCTCCCACGCTGAGGGAGTAGGCGGTCGAACCCGTGCTCGTCGCTACGAGCAGCCCGTCGGCCCACCAGGTCGGCAGCTTCTCGCCGTCTATCTCCAGCTCGACCCCGAGCATCGACGCGCTGACCCTCGACACGCTGGTCTCGTTGAGCGCCAGCGGCCAGAATCCCTGCGGCAGCGGGACGCTCGCCCCGACCTGCAGCAGGTCTCTCTCCTCTATGTGCAGCTCTCCCCTGCGGAGGGCCTCCGGGAGGTCTTCGGGCCTGCATTCGGAGAGAAATCCGAGCCTGCCGAAGTTGACTCCGAGCACCGGCACGTCCGCAGCCACGGCCACCCTCGCGGCGGAGAGCAGTGTCCCGTCGCCGCCGAGACTCAGCAGGGCGTCGGTCCCGGGCCTGACCTCACAGGGAGCGGACGCCTGATAGACCTCGCAGCCGTCGGCCTCCAGCGCTGAGACCATCTTCTCCAGCCGGGGGTCGCCCGCGAGAGCGCTCTTCTTTATGTAGTAGGCAAGACGCATATCGAGTGCCAAATTTAGCACTTAATTTAGATTTATTGCTATTTTTGTGTCAAACTTGTGATATGGCAAGACTGAGCGTAAACATCAACAAAATCGCCCTGCTGCGCAACGCGCGCGGCGGCGATATGCCCGACGTGCTCAAGGCGGCGCTCGACTGCGAACGCTTCGGGGCCGAGGGGATCACGGTGCATCCGCGTCCGGACGAGAGGCACATCCGCTATTCGGACGTCAGGAGGCTGCGCCCTGCGGTCAGGACCGAGTTCAACATAGAGGGCAACCCGACCGGCAGCTTCAGCGCACTTGTCTGCGAGGTGGTTCCCGACCAGGTGACGCTGGTCCCTGACGCTCCCGATGCGCTGACTTCCAACGCCGGCTGGGATACGCTGCGCAACTGCGCCTTCCTCACCCGGGTCTGCGCCTCGTTCAAGTCGCGGGGCATACGCACGTCCATATTCATCGACCCGGACCCGGCTATGGCCGAGGGCGCGAAAAGATGCGGGGCCGACAGGGTGGAACTCTACACCGCAGCCTATGCCGCAGGCTATGCCGCCGACAGGGAGAAGGCCATAGAGCCATATCTGCGTACGGCTGAGCGGGTCCGCGAGCTCGGGCTCGGGCTCAATGCCGGCCACGACCTCTCGCTGGAGAACCTTTCCTACTTCATCGGCATCATCCCCTGGACCGACGAGGTCAGCATCGGCCACGCGCTGATCTGCGACGCCCTCTATATGGGCCTTGAGACCACCATATTCAAATATCTCGAAGCCGCCGGGGGCGAGGGGGCCGCGTAGAGCGGATAAGCCGGTCCGCAAAGCGGAATTTTTCGCAAACCCCGGGCGGGGTCTGCGGGGAAATGACTATATTTGCCCGTTATGAACACGAACGAACACGTCAGATGCCTGATCGTCGGCGGAGGCCCCGCCGGCTACACGGCTGCAATCTATGCCTCACGCGCCGCTCTGAACCCGGTCCTCTATGAGGGGAACGAACCCGGCGGGCAGCTCACCACCACCACAGTAGTGGAGAATTTCCCGGGTTTTCCCGGCGGAGTCGATGCCAATGTCCTGATGAGCGGGATGCGCGAACAGGCGGCGGGTTTGGGCGCCGACATAAGGCGCGGGGCCGTCACCGCAGTTGACTTCGGCGTGCGTCCGCTGCGGCTCACGACAGATGACGGGACGGAGATTGAAGCCGACAGCGTGATCATCGCCACCGGAGCGACCGCACGCTATCTCGGACTGCCTTCGGAGCAGAGATTCCGCGGCCTCGGAGTGTCAGCCTGCGCCACCTGCGACGGCTTCTTCTATCGCCGCAAGGACGTGGCGGTGGTCGGCGGCGGGGACACCGCCTGCGAAGAAGCGACCTATCTCGCGGGACTCTGCCGCAAGGTCTATATGATAGTCCGCCGTGACGTGCTTCGGGCTTCCGAGGCGATGCAGGAGAAGGTCAGGAAGACCGAAAACATCGAAATCCTATGGAACTGCAACACCCGGGAGGTGCTGGGAGACGGGAGCGGAGTCACGGGAGCAAGGCTTCTGCGAAAGGATGGCGAGGTTTTTGATATCAAGGTGGACGGGTTCTTCCTTGCGATAGGCCACCATCCGGTCTCTGAACTGTTCTCCAAATGGGTAGAGACTGACGCCGAGGGCTATATCGTCACGGACGGGGTCAGCGGACGCACCAATGTGGAGGGCGTCTTCGCCGCCGGGGATGTCCAGGACCCGCGTTATCGTCAGGCCGTCAACGCCGCCGCATCCGGATGCCGTGCCGCGCTTGAGGCAGAAAAGTATTTGAAAGGATGAAAAGGACTTTAATCGCTCTCGCTTTTGCCCTTGCCCTGCTGGCCGGGTGCAAGTCGCAGTATGACATCGTGCTCGAGAGCAGCGACGTGGACCTGAAATACAAGGCCGCGTTCGACTATTTCAACAAAGGTAAATATACCCGTTCGGCGGCGATCTTCGAGTCGCTCGCCCTCCTGACCAACGGCACGGAGCGCGACGACACGGTGCGCTACTACTGGGGGCTGAGCAACTACTCCAACAAGGACTACTACACAGCGGAGACCAACTTCAAGCAGTTCCTCGACAACTGCCCGCGCAGCCCGTTCGCCGAGAGCGCCGAGTTCCTCCGGGTGGACTGCCTCTACAAGGCCACGCTCCGCTACGAGCTGGACCAGACTCCGACCTACACCGCCATCAACGCCATCGGCGCATACCTCGCCGACCATCCGCAGGGCGCGAATGCCGAAATCTGCCGGCATATGCTGCAGGAACTCGGGGAGCGTCTGGACCGCAAGGCCTACGAGAACGCCAGGCTCTACTACAAGATGGAGGATTACAAGGCTTCCCGCGTGGCGTTCAAGAACATACTCAAGGACGACGCGGACAATGTCTATCGCGAGGAAATCCTCTATTACTCGGCGATGTCTTCCTACAAATACGCCTGCCTCAGCGTCAAGTCCAAGCAGAAGGAGAGGTATCTGGTGTTCGTGGACGACTACCTCAACTTCATCGGCGAGTACCCGGAATCCTCCCACCGCAAGGAGCTCGACGCCCTGTATGCGAAAGTGAAAGGAAATATTTGAAACTTTATACGGAAGAACTTCGGTATTATCAATATGGAAAAGAAAATACCTGTAAACACCATCACGCGCGACATCAAGTACCTCGCGCAGCCTACCGGCAACATCTATGAGACCGTGGTGATCCTCTCGAAGAGAGCGAACCAGATATCTCTCGCGGAGAAGAAGGAACTCGCCAAGAAGCTTGAGGACTTCCGCACCGGAGAGAGAGACACTATGGACGAAGTGTTCGAGAACAAGGAGCAGATAGAGATCTCCAAGTACTATGAGCGTCAGCCTAAACCTGACCTTGTGGCCATCTCCGAATTCGAGAACGGTGAACTCTACTATAGGGTAGCTCAGGAAGACGCGCTGGGAGAGAAATAGGCCTCCAGCCAGCCTGTGCTCCGTTCCCTTCATATCAGGAACTATATTCTCATAGACTCTCTGGACATCAGTTTCCCGGAGGGTCTGGTCATCATAACCGGTCAGACCGGCGCCGGCAAGTCAATCCTGCTCGGGGCGCTGTCGCTGCTCTTCGGGGTGAAGACGGACGCTTCGATGCTCTCGGATGGGGCTTCATCCTGCGTAGTCGAGGCTGAGTTCGACCCGGACGGAGAGGCCGTGCGGAGTCTTCTCACGGAAGAAGGGCTTGAGGCGGACGGCGACGCACTTGTAGTACGCAGGGTCATATCCGCCTCGGGACGTTCGCGGAGCTTCGTCAACGACTGCCCGGTGCAGACGGCGCTGCTTCAGAGGCTGTCACCGCTGCTGATAGACATACACTCCCAGCACAGGACTCTGCTGCTCTCGGACCGGGGCTTCCAGCTCTCGGTGCTGGACAGTTTCGCCCTCAACGCCGGGCGTCTCTCCGAGTCCCGCAGGCTCTGGACCGCCCTGCGCTCCGCAAGGAACGCTGTTTCTTCGCTCAGGGAGCGGCTCGCCAGACTCGAAGCCGACAGGGAGTACAATGCCTCACAGCTCCGTCAGCTGGAGGACGCGAAGCTCGCCCAAGGGGAGCTTGAGGCTCTGGAAGAGGAGCACAGGGGGCTTGCCAACGCCGAGCAGATTATGGAGAGCCTCTCCGCAGCCGCCGGGTTGATTGCCCCGGAGGACGACACGCCGGGAGTCTCATCTTCGCTCAAGGAAGCCGGCAGGCAGCTGGAGCGCATCTCGCAGTTCCTCTCCGAAGTCCCTGAGCTTGTCTCAAGGCTTGAGTCCGCAAGACTCGAGGTCGAGGACATCAACTCCGAGCTGGAGACGCTTCTCTCCCGCGTTGACCTCTCGCCCGAGCGGCTGGAGGCGGTGGAGGAGCGAATGTCGCTGCTCTATTCGCTGCTGAGGAAGCACGGCTGCGAGACGGTAGACGAACTCATAGCGCGGCGCGACTCATACGGGAGTGCGGTGGAGGGATCCGCCGCGCTCGAAGAGCAGATAGCGGAGCTGGAGGCCGGAGAGAGGGAACTCTCGGCTGCGTTCGACAAGGTCTGCGCGGAGCTTTCCAAGGCCCGGCGGGCCGCAGCTCCCAAGCTCGCGGAGTCGATAATCGAGTCCCTGCGCTTCCTGGAGCTGGAGAGGGCAAGTTTCGAAGTGAGGGTCGAGGACGGGCCTGCGACAGCCGACGGGGCGGACAGGGTGAGTTTCCTCTTCTCTTCAACCGGACGCGGGCCGCAGGAGCTTTCGAAAGTCGCTTCAGGCGGGGAACTGTCGCGCATAATGCTCTGCCTCAAGGCGGAGATGGCAGGATTTGCCGGGATGCCGACGGTGATTTTCGATGAGATCGACACCGGCGTCAGCGGCAGCGTCGCCGACCGTATGGGGGAGATGATATGCCGTATGGGGCGGAGTATGCAGGTGTTTTCCATCACCCACCTGCCGCAGGTCGCGGCCAAGGGAGACGCGCATTATGTGGTCACGAAAGCTGTCTCCCCGCAGGGACGCACGGTATCCTCCATACACAGGGTGGAAGGACGGGAGAGAGTCTCCGAAATCGCCCGCCTGCTGAGCGGCGCGACCGTCACTGAGGCGGCCGTAGCCAACGCCGAAGCGCTGCTAGAGCAGGCGCACTGACAAATCCTTGCCGTAGATGACGCGGCGCACGGCCTGATTGACGCGCCCGTTCGCCGTCCGGTGCTCAAATCCGAAATCTGACTGCAGCCCGCGCTCACGGCTCTCAGGCAGCCTCAAGTGCCACAGTCTGCCGTATTCCTTGCATAACTTCACGAAATAGTGCACCGTGTCGTAGCCCTGAAACGCGAACGACCCCGGTTCGCTCCCGTAGAGCGCACGGTAGCTCAGGACAAAGTCCTTGACTGCCCGGGAGTCGTAGTCGATATGATAGGCCGCCGTCAGGCGGGTCTCGGCGTTGTAGAGGTCAAACACGTCCGGCCCTACGCAGTTGCGTATCCTGGAGGTGGTGTAGAGCACTATGTTGCCGTGGAGTTCCGCCGCGATGCCGACCCCCCTGACGGACGCGCTGATGAAGCCGTCGTTGTCGGAGGCGATGAGTATCCTGTATTTGCCCTGCATCGCGGGAGACGTGAACCCGTCCTCTCCCTTAAGTTCGTCAAGCGACTGGAGAGGCCTGTATCGGACTCCCCGTTCCTTGAGTTCAGACAGCAGATATGCGCTCTGCTCCCCGGGCTCCGCCACGGAAAGCTCCCTGATCACGATTACTTCGTCGCCGAACTGCAGGTCAGATGCCAGCCAGTCCAGCATCTCGTCAATCTGCCTTGTCCACGGCACGGGGGACTGTATTACGTTGTCGCCACGCTCGGCGAGAGCGGCGCTCCTCGGCTCAAGCGGGGAAACCAGCATTTTGTGTCCGCAGAGCGGCAGCGCTCCGACTATCTCTTTGTATCCCACCGGGCCTATGATGACGTCGCTCCGGTTCAGGCTCCTCTCGTCGAGTTCCTCTACCGTGGAGTCTATGACCCTCAGATTCAGGCGTGTGCCGTCCCGCCCAAGATCCCGCAGCGCGAGCAGCGCTCCGGAATACATCTCGGTGAAATTGGCGCTCGGCGTCTCGCTCCCGGACTTGAGCGGGAGGATGAGACAGACGCCTATTTCCGACGGCATATCGTAGTGCCAGAGGTCACATTCCGCATCCTGGCCGGCTTCCTTTAGTCCGCTAAACGTGCTGTCGGCCGCCTCAGTGACCGGGGCCGCCTCAACTGGGACTTCCTTCTGCTCGGTCTGGACTTTCTTCTTCTTACCGGGAAACAGGTACCACTGCGCACAGGCGGTGAGCTGCAGCACGCAGAGCAATGTCAGTAATGTGAATATTCTCTTCATTTCTCTATCCGTTCCGCAAATTCCAACAGTTGATTGCAGAATCCGTTCCAGCTCAGCCTCGCGTTGAGCGCCCTGATGGCGCTGACATATCCCCCGCGCAGCTGCGGCTCGTCGAAATATTTCCTGATGGCCGCGCTGACGCACTCCGGCGTGCAGCGGGCACACACCATCCCCACACCCGTTGAGCCTATCGTCTCCCTGAGACCTCCGACATCGGTGACTATCATCGGCAGCTCGAAGTGGTTGGCTATGGCGCTGATGCCGCTCTGTGTGGCACTGCGATAAGGCAGCACCGCCACATCGGCTGCGGAGAAGAATGTCCTGACCTCGGAGTCCCGTACGTAGTTCGGGAAAGTGTAGATGCGTCTGGAGTTCGGGCTGGCGTCGATGAGCTCCCTGTACTTGTCGAACGGACCGTAAGGCTCGCCGGCTATGATGAGCTGATAGCTCTCGTCCAGAGAACTGAATGCTTCGATGAGGATGTCCAGCCCCTTGTATTCGCGTATAAGTCCGAAAAACAGGATGTTGCGGCAGCCGCTGCGGACTCCGAGCTTCTTCTCCGCCTCCTCCTTGGGGAGTTTGACCCCGAAGTGGTCATAGACAGGATGCGGTATCACGGTATAGACGGCGTCTTTCTTGAGGCGGAGCAGGTCGTCGGCGACCTCGCCGCACAGCGTGACGCAGGCGTCGACCCGGCGCAGAAAATACTTGGTCAGCGGCTTGTCGAAGAAGTGTGGCTCGTGCGGGATCACATTGTCCATTATCGCGATGACCTTGCAGCTCTTCGGAAGGTGCGAGGCCACATAGCCCAGCGACGGGGCGAACCACGACATCCAGTAGCGGACTATCAGAAGGTCCGGCTTCCACTCGCCTATGACCCCGGCGGTACGCCTCCAGGACAAAGGATTGACCGTATCCAGCAGAGCCTCTGACTCCACGGATACGGCCTCATCGTCTTTCGTCACGTATTGCGTCTTCCCCGGGAAGAGCAGCGACGGATACTGCCTGGTGAAATTGAATGCACGCACCTCATTCGACTTCCCCAGCTCTGTCAGGATGCTTGCGTTGAACTGGGCGATACCTCCGCGAAAGGGGTGGAAACAGGACAGTATTGCAATCCTCAAGGCTTATTCGGCTTTCTTGCCCTTGGTCTTGACGTATGCGGCGTTGAGCCCTTCGAGCAGAGCGTCGGTGATGTCGAGGCTCGCGTCGGCGGTCACGACCGGCATAGGGAGGATGTCGCCCTGGGTGGTGAGTATCATAGCATAGCCCTTGGCGGCGTTGAACTCAAGCACATAGTTGTGGATGGCGTCGGCGATCTGGTTCATCATCACCTGCTGCTCCTCCGCTATCTCCTGCTGCTTCTGGGCGGCGTAGTTCTGGAAGTCGTTCTGCTGCTGCACGAGCTTCTGGTTCTGGGTCTCGGCCACAGACTGGGTGAGAAGCCCCTTGTTTATCTTGTCCTGGAACGCCTTGATATCCTTCTCAAGCTTGTTGCCGCGGCGGGTGACCTCCTGGTTGATGCTGTTGACCTTGGTCTCCACCACGCTGCGGAGATCGTTGGCCATATCGTACTCGCTCAGCACGCGGTCCATATTGAAATATACGATGGAGCCGGCGGCTGCCACGCTCCCGCCGGTCTCGGCGGCAGCGGCACTGCCTGCGGCGGTGTTGTTGTTGGTGCAGGCTACGGAAACCGCGAGGGCGGCGATTGAGAGGAAAAGAGTTGACTTCTTCATTTTAAGTATTGTGTTTATCATTATCTGCGCTATGAAGCGCAAATGTAGTCAAAAATTCCGAAAACTCCCCTCATTGAGAAAAAAACGACGCCGGACAAGAGGAAGCGCGGCGCGATTTGGAATTATTCAAAATTAGCCCTATCTTCGCAAGGTCGCAGGCAGGCGTGGCGACACCATAATGCTATAGGATGAAGACTAAAGACAAGAGTACACCGGACATCAACGCGTTCCGCAAACTCCTCAAGGACAGGGGGCTGAAGGCCACGCCGCAGAGGCTTGCGGTACACGGGGCGATGATGGAGCTCGGCCACGCGAGCGCCGATATGGTCGCGGAGCATATGGCCGCGCATTCCGGCACGGCTTTCACCATAGCCTCGGTCTACAACACCCTCTCCACCCTCGCCGACAACCGGATTTACCACAGGCGGACCAGTTCCAACAATAAGATGTATTTCGATGTCAACACTTTCCGTCACTTGCATCTGTACGACTGCGTCAACAACAAATACCGCGACGTCATCGACGACGAGCTGCTCGATCTGGTGGAATCGCACTTCAAGGGACACCTCTTCAGGGGCTACAAGCTCGACAATATCGACATCCAGCTGGTCTGCCGCCCGTCCCGGAGTCCGAGGAACAAATAATTTGTTTTTCTCCCCGCTTTCACTATCTTTGCAGATGTAAGGGTTCTGCTCTCGGGCAGGATTCTTTTTTATTGACCAAGAGTATAACAAGCCGGCAAAGTCCGGATCGGAAGCAGCGTCGACAGACATCTTCCGAGACCGGGGTCCGCCGCAACAAACGACTATGGCAGAAGTACATTTAATGAGCCAGGAAGGGCTCGACAGGATCAAGAAGGAGCTGGCGGAAGCGCTGGCCCAGAGGCCTGTGATCTCCGCAGCGATAGCTGAGGCCCGCGAGAAGGGTGATCTCTCGGAAAACGCGGAATACGAGTCCGCAAGGGAGGCGCAGGGGCTTCTCGAGCTAAAGATAGCCAACCTCCAGAATATGGTCATCAACGCCAAGGTGCTGGACAGTTCGCAGCTCGGCACCGAGAAGGTCCAGATGCTCAACCGGGTCAAGGTCAAGAACCTCAACTCCGGCCGCGAGATGGAGTTCACCATCGTCGGGGAGAGCGAGGCCGACTTCTCCAAGGGCAAGCTCGCCGCCACGACCCCGATCGCCAAAGCCCTGCTTGGACACGGCAAGGGCGAGACCGTGGAGGCGAAGGCCCCGTCAGGCATCATAAAGTTTGAAATTCTCGACATTTCCCTCTGATGGCAACGATTTTCACCAAGATTGCGAAGGGCGAAATCCCCTCTTACAAGGTAGCGGAGAGCGAGGACTATTACGCGTTCCTCGACATCAGCCCGCTCGCGCTCGGGCACAGCCTCGTCATCCCGAAGAATGTCGAGGACGACTACATCTTCCATCTCGACGAGGCGACCTACACCGGACTCTGGGCGTTCGCCCGCAAGGTGGCGGAAGCCCTCAAGGCAGCCGTCCCGTGCAAGCGGGTGGGAGTGGCCGTCCTGGGGATGGAAGTACCTCATACCCACATCCATCTCGTCCCGCTCCAGAGCGAGGGGGATATGGATTTCCGCAAGAAGAAGCCGGTATTCACCGAAGAGCAGATGGCCCGGACGGCGGAGGCAATACTCGCAGAATATGAGAAATTATAGAATCATCGCCGCCGCGGCCGCCCTCTCGCTTGCGGCCTGCTCACAGAGCGCCAGGATAAGCGGGACAGTCGAAGGGGTCTCGGGCAGCCCGATCGTGGTCAAGCAGCTCGACATCAATGTCTATAGCGTGCTCGACACCGTCAAGACCCGTCCGGACGGCTCGTTCAGCTATACCGTCCCGGTCAAGGCCGGCCAGCCGGAGTTCGTCTACCTGTTCTACGGGGACAGCCGGATAGCGGCGCTGCTCCTCGAGAGAGGAGAACACGCCAGCGTCACCGCAGACACTCTCGGCAACTACAGCATAGAGGGTTCGGAGGGCTCGGCCAGACTTGCCGAAGTGGACAGGGCCTACGCCGACTTCATCAAGTCGCTCACGGCATCCTCCGAAAGCGGCCCCGATATGGCGAGGGCCTACCTCAAGCACTACCGCGAGAGCGTCAAATATGTGATGGAGCATCCGTACTCGCTCACCACGATTCCGGTTCTGTACGAGACCATAGGCGCAGGCACGCCGGTATTCAACCAGCCTACAGACGCGCTTCTGTTCAGGAATGCCGCCGACTCGCTCAAGACCGTTTACCCTGAGTCACGCTATGTCAAGGCCCTCGACAAGGAGGCCGCCCGAAGGATGAGGCTGCTGGAACTCGACAGCCGGCTGCGTGTGGCGGAGGAGCGGGGATATCCCGACATCAGCCTCCCGGACATCAACGGCGAGCGGAAAGCCCTGAGTTCCGTGGACGCCAAAGCCGTACTGCTGCATTTCTGGGATGCCTCCGACGCGGCGCAGAAGATGCTCAACATCGAGACTCTGCTCCCGATATGGGACGAGTACCACAAGCTGGGATTCGAGATCTACGCCGTCTGCCTGTCCACCGACAAGGCCCTGTGGGGGTCCGTCGTGCAGTCGCAGAAACTGCCGTGGATCAACCTCAACGACGGTCTTGGCGCCAATTCGGTGGCAGCCGCCACCTACGGCGTGACATCCCTGCCCAACTCGACACTCATCGTGGACGGACAGCTCAGCACCGAACCCCTCAAGGGCGCGGCAGGTCTGCGCAGAGCGCTCGACAAAGCTCTTCGTCGCAGATAAGCTGACTCTTCAGCCCGTCGAGACTCTCAAAGCGCTTCCCGTCCCGGAGGCGCTTTTTGAATGTGACGGCGATGTCGAGGCCGTAGATGTCCTCTGAGAAGTCGAAGATGTGAGTCTCGATGATCTCGCCGACATTGGTCATCCCGTAGAAGCGCCTGCCGAGAGTCTCTACCCCGGAGAGATAGACTCCCCTGCCCGGTATCATCTTCAGAGGCTCATAGAGCCGCATATTCGCCGTAGGGAAGCCGATGGTGCGCCCGAGCTGCCTGCCGCCCACAACGACTCCGCTGACGGGGTACTCGCAGCCCAGCATCGAGGAGGCCTCCTCCACCCGCCCGGCTGCGAGAGCCTCGCGTATCTTGGTGGAACTGATGAGCTTGTGATCGGGAGAACGGGCCGGAGGGACTACGAGCACATCGAGTCCCAGCCCCCGCGCAAGGGGTTCGATGAGGGACGGGGTCAGACTGTCCGACCCCAGACGGTTATCGTAGCCGAGGACTATCGCGGTGCCGCCGAGGCGGGCCTTGACCGTATCGCGGAGATACTGCTCCGCACTGAGGCGGGAGAACTCGCGGGAGAACTCCAGCACCTCCACCCTGTCCACTCCGAGCCCTTTGAGCAGGGCAATCTTCTCCTGCGGCGAGGTGAGCAGCCGCAGGCTGCGCGCATCCTGCTGGAGCACCGCCCTGGGATGGGTTGCGAATGTGACGGCAATCGCCTCCTCGCCCCTTTCGCGGGCCGAGGAGACTAGAGCTCTGATGACTTCGCGGTGGCCGAGATGAACCCCGTCGAAGAAACCTGTGGCAACTACAGCCATTTGACGAGCGGGAAGTCCTGTCTGTGAGGCAGATTTGGATTCTTCGGGAAGAGGCGCGTGCCGACCTGATACAGACCGGTCCTCTCCGGGAAGATCTCCGCCTGATAGGTGACCTTTCCGTCCTGGCAGGAGACTATGCTGAGTTCGCAGGCATTCTGGATGTGCATCTCGCCCTTGGCGTCGGTGGAGGTGAAGATTATCTCCACTCCCACATCCTCCGGCTTGAGGCGTCCGAGGTCCAGCACCACCTCGCACTTGAGCATATTGTTCGGAGAGAGCACATAGGACGCGTCCGGCTGGGTGTAGGACACGATACGGATATTGTTCCACTCGCTGCCGAACATATTCTTCCAGGCCGCAATCTCGCGGGCGAGCTTGGCGTCATCGGCATTGAGGTGCTCATAGCGGGCGCTCTGCGGCTTGTAGTACTGCTCGCAGTAGTCGGTGAGCATACGGTTGGTGGTGAAGTTGCAGGCGACCTTGGCCACGGTGTTCTTGATATAGCCTATCCACTTCCCGGAAAGCCCGGTGGAGGAGTCTATGTCGTAGTAGGCCGGTGCGATCTCGTTCTCGATGGTGGAGTAGATGGTCGCGGCGTCCAGCTCGTTCTGGTAGTTGGGGTCATCGTAGGTCTTCTCGAGCGGAAGCGCCCAGCCGGCCCCCTCCTTGTAGCCCTCGACCCACCAGCCGTCGAGCACGGAGAAGTGCATCACGCCGTTCATCGCCGCCTTCTCTCCGGACGTGCCGGAAGCCTCCAGCGGACGCGCCGGGTTGTTGAGCCATACGTCCACTCCCTGCACGAGCCTCTTGGCGAGGGTGATGTCGTAGCCCGGGATGAAGACTATCTTGCCGAGGAAGCGGTCCTGCTTGGAAATCTCGATGATCTGCTTGATGAGGTCCTGGCCCGCGCCGTCGGCAGGATGAGCCTTGCCGGCGAAGAAGAACTGCACCGGACGCTTCGGGTTGTTGACGATGGCGTCGAGCCGGTCGAGGTCGCTGAAGAGCAGGGTCGCCCGCTTGTAGGTCGCGAAGCGGCGTGCGAAACCTATGGTCAGCACATCGTCGCGCAGCTGCTCCTTGATCGTGACAATCTGGCTCGGAGTATAGTGTGCGCCCTGCTGAGGGTCGGACAGCCGCTCCTTGATGGCGTCGATGAGGTCGCTCTTGAGATGCTTCCTCGTGTCCCATATCTCATTGTCCGGCACGCTGTAGATACCCTCGAAGCACTTCTTGTCGTAGTGGTGGGTACCGAATTTGTCCCCGAAGACGCGTGCGTGTATGGCCTTCCAGCGGCGGGCCGCCCAGGTCGGGTAGTGCACGCCGTTGGTGACATAGCTGATGTAGAGCTCCTCCGGGAGGTAGCCCGGATACATTCCGGAGAATATCTGCTGGCTGACCTTGCCGTGGAGCATAGACACCCCGTTGACGTTCTGGGACATACTGGCCGCCAGGAAGCTCATCGAGAACTTGTCGTCGTGGTTGTCGGGGTTGACCTTGCCGAGGCTCATCATAGTCCTCCAGTCGATGCCGATGGCCTGCGGGTAGTAGCCCATATATTTGCCGAGAAGCTCCTCGGTGAACGCGTCGTGTCCGGCAGGGACCGGAGTGTGGGTCGTGAAGAGCCCGGAAGCCCTGATCAGCTCCATAGACTCGGCAAAGGAGAGATGCCTCTCCTGCATACACTCGCGGAGTCTCTCAAGTCCGGCGAACGCGGCGTGTCCCTCGTTGTAGTGGTAGATGGTCGGGGTGAGTCCGAGCGCACGGAGGGCGCGGACGCCGCCGACGCCGAGCAGTATCTCCTGCTTGAGACGGTTCTCCCAGTCACCCCCGTAGAGGTGGTGGGTCACCTGCCTGTCCTCCGGGATATTGTCCTCGTAGTCGGTGTCGAGCAGGTAGAGGTCGGTGCGTCCTACCGCAACCTTCCATATCCTCGCGCAGAGGTCACGGCCCGCGATGGAGACCCTGACCGACTTCCATACCCCGTTATCGTCGACCACCGGCTCCGCCGGAGTCCTGAGGAAGTACTGGGCCTGATACTCGGCCACCTGATTGCCCTGAGGGGTGAGCCTCTGGGTGAAGTAGCCGTAGCGGTAGAGAAGTCCGACCGCCACGAGGTTGACATTCATATCGCTGGTCTCCTTGAGGTAGTCGCCGGCGAGTATGCCGAGGCCTCCGGAATATATCTTGAGGGAAGTGTCGAGACCGTACTCCATACAGAAGTAGCCGACCGACGGCTCGGTCCTCTCGGACTTCTTGGCCATATAGTCTTTGAACTCGGTCATCACCTCGTTGAGACGGGCGAGGAACACCTCGTCCTGGGCGAGTTCCTTGTATCTCTTGAAGCTTACCTTGTCGAGGATTTCCATAGGGTTGTGGCCGGAGCGGTGCCACAGGTCATAGTCAATGCTCCTGAAGAGGGCTTTGGCGTTATCGTTCCAGCACCACCAGAGGTTCTTGCAGAGGGTTTCGAGACCCGAGAGCTGCTCCGGCAGACGTCTTGTCACCATAACGCTTTTCCACGATGGTGTCGTACCTGTTTCGTTTCTGTCCATAAAATGATATTACTGTTTTTCTGCTATTGCGTTGTTGACTCTTATAGTGAAGTCGCTGAGCACGTTCATATAGTTGATGAACGCCTCGTACGGCGTCGCGTACGGATTGAAGCGGCTGTGCACCTCCCCGTCGGAGAAGAACTTGGTGCACATATAATAGAAGTGGTCGCTCTCCTGAAGGTGTCCGTAGTCCGCCCAGAGCGCCTCGTCGTCGAGCAGCGAGAGCTTCTCCTCAAGGGCGTAGAGCTTGTTGTAGGCATCCTGCTGGAGCTCGTTGCCCAGCCAGGCGGAGAGATCCCTCTCCTCGTCGGCCCAGGAGATAGGCTCCGGGACGGAGAGATCCCCCACCGAGCGGTGCTTGGATGCTGCCCTCGACGGGGTGACGAACTCGAGTTCCGGGTCCTTGATGACGAGCTTCGGGAGGGCCTTCATAAAGTCGAAGATGCCGCAGGAAGCGTCCTGATGCTCTCCGAAAGTCTCGTAGTCCATAAATAGGTTGACGATCTCGCCGTCGGAGGACTTGAGCCATCCGAGATATTTCTCCGCCGTCAGAGGCCACTCGGACCAGTTCTTGTCGGAGAAGCGGAACGCGATGTCGTCGCTGAGCGCGTAGTTGCGCAGGAGGAGCTTGAGACCGCTCTTGAACTCGTTGTTGTAGACATAGTCGGGGCTCATCCAACCCATAATGTGGCGGGCGCCCTCGGTCAGCATCGTCTTGAATCCGAGTTCATAGACATCCTTGCCTATGCCGTCGGAGTAGATGAGCTCCGTGTTGCGGAAAGTCTTCGGGGTGACGCCGAAATACTGCTCCACCGCAGCCTTGTGCTTGAGCACCTGATGCTCGAACTCCTGACGGGAGCCCAGCGCGGCGAGGGAGTGGTTGTAGGTCTCGCAGAGGAACTCCACGCTGCCCGTGTCGGCGAGGGCCTTGAAGCTGTCGAGGACTTCCGGGGCGTAGCGGGCGAACTGCTCGATGGCGGAGCCGGATATGGAGAAGGCGCACTTGAACTTGCCCTTGTTGATCTTGACGGCTTCGAGAAGCAGCTCATTCATAGGAAGATAGCACTTACTTGCTATCCTCTTGAGGATGGTCCTGTTGGCGAAATCGTCATAGTAATGTGAATCCTTGCCTATATCGAAGAAACGGTAGAGGCGGAGCCTGGTAGGCTGATGGACCTGGAAATACAGGCAGATTGACTTCTTCATATTTTACTTAACTACTGATTCATACACTTTCTTGAGCTTGGCGGTCGCACCGTTCCATTTGAGCTCGTTGACTTCATCATATCCCCGCTTCGTGGCGAATTCCGCCAGAGCCGGGTACTGCAGCAGGGCGTAGATGTCGTCCGCCATCGCGTCCACGTCCCAGAAATCGACCTTGAGGGCATATTTGAGCACCTCGGCGGCCCCGGACTGGTGGGAAATGACGGCAGGCACGTTGGAGCGCATAGCCTCGAGCGGCGAGATGCCGAAAGGCTCGGAAACCGACGGCATTATGTAGACGTCGGAGAGGGCGAACATCTTCTGGACCTCCTGACCGCGGAGGAAACCCGTGAAGTGGAAGCGGTCGGAGATGCCGAGCCGGGCCACCTGACGGATGGCGCGGTTCATCATATCTCCGCTGCCGGCCATCACGAAGCGCACGTTGGAGGTCCTCTTGAGGACCTTGGCGGCGGCTTCGATGAAGTATTCCGGCCCCTTCTGGAAGGTGATGCGCCCGAGGAAGGTCACGACCTTGTCCCGTACCCCCCTGTCGACGGAGACGGAGTCCCTGCCGCTGAAGTCCACGGCGTTGTGGACGGTCACGACCTTGGCGGGGTCTATGCCGTATTTGTTGATGACTATGTTGCGGGTGAGGTCGCTGACGGTCACGACCCTGTCGGCGGCCTCCATCCCCCGCTTCTCGATCGCATAGACGCGGGAGTCGACCATATCGTCGGTGCCGCGGTCGAACGAGGTCGCGTGCACGTGCACCACGAGCGGCTTGCCGCTGAGCTCCTTGGCCGCTATGCCGGCGAGATAGGTGAGCCAGTCGTGGGCGTGGATGACGTCGAACTCCCCGGCGTGCTCCATCGCGATGGTACCGCCGACCTGGGCGTAGCGCGAGACTTCCTCAAGCAGGTTGGCCCCATACTTGCCGGAGAAGCGGAACTTCTGCCCGAAACCGATGCCGGTCTCGCGCGTCTGCTCCCTCTTCATCCTCTCGATGGCCTCGAAATACTCGTCCGGGTCGACATAAGGCACGATGCTGGAGTCCACATTGATGAACTTCACTTTATTGAGGAACTCCTCGACGCTGTCGCTGACATTCGCCACGGCGACGTCGCTGGCGTCGATGATCCGCACACAGCTCTGATCTTCGTCCCCGGAGGCGTGAGGCATCACGAAAAGCACCTCGACTCCGTTGTGGGCGAGACCCTTGACTATTCCTTCGCAGGCAGTCCCCAGACCGCCGGCGATGTGGGGAGGGAACTCCCAGCCGAACATCAGGACTTTCATTTGCTGTTCTCCTTATATTTGTCCAACATATTCTCGATCGTGAGCAGGGCGGCGGTGCTGAGCGCGGAGGAGATGGCCCCGTGCGGCTCGTGAGGAGGGTCTCCGTCGTAGAGTTCGGAGAACGCCCCCACCCCGTGCTTGCCGAGGTCTTCATAGAAGCCCTCGACCAGCCACTCGGCCTTCTTGACAAACGACGGGCCCTTGACCCTGAAGCATACGGCCACATACGGCTCAAGCAGGAACGGGCGGGTGCATCCCTGATGGTATGCGAGGTCGCGCTCCGTCTGCGCCCCCTCGTAGACTCCCTTGTACTTCGGGTCTCGCGGGGAGAGGGTGCGTATGCCCCTGGAGGTGACGAGCTCGTTGTCCACGACCCTCAGGATTGAAGGCACAAGCTCTTCATCTATAGGGGAGTATGGGCAAGCGATGGCGGAAATCTGATTCGGTCTGATGTCCATATTCTGACCGCCATTGTCGACATAGTCGGCAAGGCAGCCGCGCTCCGGATTCCAGAATGTCTGCTGGTAGCCCGCCTTGACAAGGTCGCGGATGCCCGACCACTTCCCTACGAAGCTGCTCTTCTTCGCCCCGTATTTGCCTTCCATCTCGATGGCGAAGCATATGGCATTGTACCATAGGGCGTTGGTCTCCACCTGATAGCCGGCGCGCTCGGTGACGGGCCGGCCTTCGATATAGGCGTTCATCCACGACAGCGCCACGCCGTCCTTCTGCTCCCAGAGCAGACCGTTCGGCTGCATCGCCACCTCCTGACGCTCGCCCGGCAGGTAGCTCTCCAGCACTCCGCGCAGGATGATGCCGTATTTCTTCCACACCGCCTTCGGGTCCGCACCGTAGCCTATGTACGCCTGGAGGCAGGTGGCCAGGAGCAACGGGGCTTCAACCTGCGTGGTCCGTCGGAAGAGCCTCTCCTGCTCGTCGGCGATGAGATTGTCGAGGATCTCCTCGAAAGTCTTGGGGTCCTCAAGCCCGTAGAGGGCGAGTCCCGGGAGCGCCATCAGAGTCTCGCGCAGCAATCCGGTGTACATCCAGGAGTAGCCGGCGTTGATCTTCTTGCGCCCGTTGTGTTCGGTGATCAGGGTGTCGGCGCAGCGCTTGAGCTGGTCGCGGTAGCCGCAGATTTCGCGGGAATCCTTGACGCCGGCGGTGAACTTGCGCTTGAAGCCGGCAGGGTCTTCCTGGAGCACCGAAGCCGAAAGCACGACCGAGCCGCCCGGCTTGAGGGAGGTCTCGAACCAGCCCGGCACGAGCAGGTCCTCGCGACAGTCGAAGCCCCGGCGATATTCGTCGGAGTAGGTGATGTTGAGGTTCCAGGCCGGCGAGGCGACGAACTTGGAGCGCGGGTCGCTCAGCTGCAGGTTGAGGTCAGGGAAGTTGGCGTACATCCTGAACGCCATACCGCCCGGAACCTCTGTGCCGGAAGTGCAGGCCTCCGGGTTCTGGTGAGTGAGGGCGTGTATGTTGCGGAACGCCAGATAAGGCCTGATCTGGAGCTTCACCGCCGCAGGGGAGGACAGGAGCTCGTATTTCACCATCACCTGGTCCTTGTCGTGGGCGAGCAGGACGCTTTTGCGGAAGAGCATCTCCCCGACCTTGTAGGTAATCTGGGGCACGGGGTCGGCCACGAAATCCACGATGTACTTGTGCCCGCGCGGCTCGTAGATGTCGCCGTAGCAGTGGATCCCGAGATTGAAGCGCTTCCCGTCCACTATCAGGCTCTCGTCGAGGTCGGAGAGCAGCAGGTAGCGGTCGCCGCCGAAGCGGTCGAGAGTGACGGCAAGAAGACCGTGGTAGCGTCGGGTATTGCAGCTGATGATGGAGGTGTTGCAATACGCTCCGGTCTTGTTCGCGCAGAGTATTTCCCTCTTGAGCGAGTAGGCTAGATTGACAAGTTCGGACTTGTTGAATTTTAAGAATGCCATCTTGTTAACTATAATTTTTTCAATACTGTCGCCACCCTGCACGGCAGGTAGAGGGAGAGCCGCCCGTCTATGGTCCGGTGCCTCTCCGCCCTGCCCAGTCTCGAGAATCCCCCGAACTCGGGGTCATCCGAGCTGAAAGCCATCTCGTACTCCCCGTCGGGAGCCTCGAAGCTGAAACCCTCAAAGGAAGCGGTCGGGTTGAAATTGAATGCAAAGATACTATTTCCACGGCTGAATATCAAGACTTTCCTGCCTTCATCGACATATAGCTGCCTGAGCGTGCCGTCGAGAACCTTTTCCTTGCGGACATAGTGTATCATCGCGGAGTCGAAGTCCCGCAGGCCCGCATAGCGCAGGTCGGGATTGTCGGCGAGCGACCACTGCCGGCGGGCGTATTTGTAGGACCAGCCGTTGCCCTCGCGCGGGAAGTCGATCCACTCCGGGTGGCCGAATTCGTTGCCCATAAAGTTGAGATATCCCCCGCCGCAGGTCGCGAGAGTGACGAGGCGTATCATCTTGTGCAGGGCCACTCCCCTGTCGACCGTCAGATTCTGCGAGCCCCGGTTCATACTGAAGTACATCTCCTTGTCCATCAGGCGGAAGATGATGGTCTTGTCGCCCACGAGAGCCTGGTCGTGGCACTCCGCGTAGGAGATGGTCTTCTCGTCGGCGCGCTTGTTGGTGAGCTCCCACCATATCCCTCCCATACTCCACTGCTCGTCGGAGAGTTCCTTTATCCACTTGATCCAGTGGTCGGCTATACCCATCGCCATCCTGAAGTCGAAGCCGACTCCCCCGGAGCCGAACGGCGCGGCCAGTCCGGCCATCCCGCTGACGTCCTCGGCTATGGTGACGGCGTTGGGGTTGATCTCGTGTATGAGCATATTGGCGAGGGCGAGATAGCTCACCGCCGCCTCGTCCACGCCGGAGTCGAAGTAGAGGGAGTAGTCTCCGAACGCCTTGCCGAGCCCGTGGTCCCAGTATATCATACTGGTCACTCCGTCGAAGCGGAAGCCGTCGATATGGTATTCCTCCATCCAGTATTTGCAGTTGGCGAGCAGGAAATACTTGACCTCGTCCTTGCCGTAGTCGAAGCAGCGCGAGCCCCAGGCCGGGTGACGCCCCTGAGGGCCTTTGTAGAAGTAGAGGTCGTCCCTGCCGTCGAGCCGGCTCAGCCCCTCGGCCTCGTTGTCCACGGCGTGCGAGTGGACTATGTCCATCACGACCGCTATCCCGCAGCGGTGCGCCTCGTCCACGAGGGCCTTGAACTCCTCCGGCGTGCCGAAGCGGGAGCTGAGGGCGAAGAAGTTGGAGACCTGATAGCCGAACGAGCCGTAGTACGGGTGCTCCTGCAGGGCCATAATCTGCAATACGTTATATCCCAGCGCCTTGACGCGCGGAAGCACGTCGCGGCGGAACTCGTCGAAGCCGGACACCTTCTCCTGCTCGGAGCTCATCCCGATGTGGCACTCGTATATCAGCGGATGCTCCCTGCGTCCCGGGCGGCGGCTCTTCCACACATAGGGCAGCGGGGGAGCCCAGACCTGGGCGGAGAAAATCTTGGTCTCCGGGTCCTGCACCACCCTCGTGACATAGGCCGGAAGCCTTTCGCCCCCGCCGCCGGGCCACTCTATCCAGAGCTTGTAGAGCTCCCCGTGGCGCAGGAACATCTCCGGCAGCCGCAGCTCCCAGTTGCCCCCGCCCACAGGGGAGAAGGCGTAGCTCTCTGTCCGCTTCCAGTTGTTGCAGTCGCCTATGAGGTAGATGCGGGTGGCGTTGGGAGCCCATTCCCTGATCACCCAAGAGCCGTCCTCCCGGTGCAGGGGGTAGTAGATGTGGTTGTTGATCGCCTTGCTCAAAGCCCCCTTCCCCGCGAGCTTGAGCTTGTCGGCGAGTATGTGCCGGTGACGCCCGTCTATCGCGCCCCGATACGGCTCCAGCCAAGGGTCGGTATCGTATATCTGCTTAGTAATCATAGCACTTCCGTCTTGGTCTTCATTGTCCTGAGGTATTCCCGACACTTCGCGATGAGTTCGTCGGAGCGCCGTATATATTTCTCCACATCGTCGAGCGCGGTGGAGGGGTCCTCCACCTTCTGCGCTATCTTCTCGAGCTCGGCCATAGCGCCGGCGTAGTCAAACAGATCTTCCATATGGCGTCAATCAACTGTTGCGTTTATCTTTCCGTCTTCGAAGAGCACCGCGATCCGGTCTCCTCTGCCGAGGCCTGCACTCGACTTCAACACCACTCCCCGCCCGTCGGTGACAAGGGCGTAACCCCGGGAGAGCACCGCGCGGGGGTCGGCGGAGCGTATCCGGGCCGCGAGCATATCCACGGCGGAGGACATCGCGGCAATCCTTGAGGAGAACGCGAGCCGCAGCCGCGTGCTGAAGGACGAGATGCGCTCATCCTCCGAGGCGAGGGCGTCTATGAACCTGTCGGCGAGCGCGGTGGGAGTCTTCACGAAGTCGTACGCCACCATATCGGCGATATGATAGTCTCGGTCGTGGCCGATGGCGGTGAATACCGGGACGGAGCAGTTGGCTATCGTGAAACAGAGTCCATAGTCGTCGAAGCAGGCGAGGTCGAGGGCGGAACCGCCGCCGCGCAACAGCAGCACGGCGTCGTAGGCTCCTCCGGAAGACTCCGCCGCAGCGAGGGCGTCGCTGATGGAGGCCGGGGCGTCCGCGCCCTGCATAGTGGCCTCGATGAGCTGCACGCTGAAGGCGAAACCGTATTCGTTTTCTTCAAGATGACGGATGAAGTCCCCGTAGCCGGCGGCATCCCGGGCGGATATGACGGCGAGACGGCGCGGCATATCGCTGAGGGCGAGCTCTTTCTGCTTGTCCATCAGGCCCTCCTGCGTCAAGCGCTCTATGGTCTGCCTGCGCCGGAGCTCCGCCGCCCCGAGCGAGAAGCACGGCTCGATGTCGTCGACGCTGAGGCTCAGGCCGTAGAGCTCGCTGTAGCTCACCATCACCCGCAGCAGGACTTCCATCCCCGGGCGTATCCCGTCGCCCGTCGCATCCTTGAATCGCTCCGCAAGCGGAAGGTAGCGGCTGCGCCAGATGACGGCCTTGGCACGGGCGACCACACGGCCTCCGTCGCTACGGCTCAAGTCCATATAGCAGTGGCCGTTGGCCTTGACCTGCACGGACGCGACTTCCGCACGCACCCAGAGCCTTTCGGGGAAGAGTTCTTCGATGCCTCCCCGCATCTGCCGCTGCAGTTCAAACAAATCAATCCAGTCTCTTTCCATCCGTTGCAAAAATAAGAAAAAGTAGGCAGTTATGTTTATAATACTTTGTTAAATTTATCCTGCGCCGGCCCAAAACAACTGACAAAGATTTGCTATATTTGCACCCGTCAAAAGTCGGTCAAGAAACGGTGTTCTCTTTATGAAAATCTCCGAAGCCAGGTTCGCGGGCAGCAGCACGAGAGTCTCCGGAAAGCCCGCGAGGAGCTTGCCGGAATTCGCGTTCATAGGACGGTCCAACGTGGGCAAGTCGTCGCTGATCAATATGCTCTGCGGCAGACGCGGCCTCGCGATGACCTCGTCCACCCCGGGCAAGACGCAGCTGGTCAACCACTTCCTGATAGACGACAGGTGGTATCTGGTGGATCTCCCGGGCTACGGCTACGCCAAGACGGGCAAGCGGGCTCGGGAGAAGATTGCGGAGATTATCAGGGATTATATCCTCAATTCGAAGGAACTCGCCTGCCTCTATGTGCTGATAGACTCGCGGCACGACATCGGAAGCATCGACACGGGATTCATAGCGGAGCTCGGGGAGTGGGGCGTGCCGTTCGCGCTGATAATGACCAAGTGCGACAAGCGGGGGCCGAACGCGCTCGCCGCCCAGGTCGAGAGGGACAGGGAGATACTTCTGAGCGAGTGGGAGGAGCTGCCCGAAGTCCTGTGCAGCTCGGCGGAGAGCGGAATGGGGCGGGAGGAGATTCTCAACCACATCGGAGGGATACTGGACACACTTTAACAATCATATATTTATGTTACATTCTCACAGACTGGAACTTTTCGCCTGCCGCGCGTCGAAGGACTTTGCAAGCAAGGTCATCGCCGACTTCAACGAGCTCCGCCACCCCGACGAGCCGGAGCTGCATCTGGGCAAGATTGAGGTCACCCCGTTCAGCGACGGAGAGTTTCAGCCGCAGTTTACCGAAAGCGTCCGCGGGGCGGCCGTTTATATTCTGCAGTCCACTATACCGCCTGCAGACAATCTGATGGAACTCCTGCTCACCATCGACGCGGCCAAGAGGGCCTCCGCCGACAAGGTGATCGCGGTGATGCCCTACTTCGGCTGGGCGCGCCAGGACCGCAAGGACAGGCCGCGCGTGGCCATCGGGGCCAAGCTCGTGGCCAATCTTCTCCGCGCCGCAGGGGCCGACAGGGTGATGGCCTGCGACCTGCACGCCGAGCAGATCCAGGGCTTCTTCGACTTCCCTCTCGACCACATCTACGCGAGCCGCGTCTTCATCCCCTACATCCAGCAGCGCAAGATCAAGAACCTCGCCATCGCCGCCCCGGATATGGGCGGGGCCAAGCGGGCCAACAACTACGCCAAGCAGCTCGACGCTTCGGTGATCATCTGCCACAAGACGAGGGAGAAGGCCAATGTGGTCGGCTCCATCACCGCCATCGGTGAGGTCGAGGGCAAGAACATCATCATCGTGGACGATATGATCGACACCGCCGGCACGCTGTGCAAGGCCGCCGAGGTGCTGATGGGCAAGGGGGCCGCCTCCGTGTGCGCCTGCGCGACGCACGGCATCTTCTCCGGCGACGCTCTGGAGCGCATCCACAACTCCGCTCTGCGGGAGGTGTTCATCACCGACACCATCCCTCACCCGGAGCTCTCCGATGACCCTAAAATCAGAATCGTGTCGATGACCAGGGTCTTCGCCGATATGATCCACAAGGTTTACAATTACGAATCAATAAGCAACGACCTGGCATTCTAGTCTATGCTTGCGGTATTCCTCATCACGGCCGTCATCCTCCTCCTGTGCGTGCTCGGACTCAGCGTCAACGTCCTGCACGGCAAGGAGTTCCCGCACTACGACGTGGGCTCCAACGAGGAGATGCGCCGGCGGGGGATCCGCTGCTACAAGGACGAAGATGCGGCGCTGCAGCGGGACGCGTGCAGCGGCAATGCAAGTGAAGCCTGCAAAGACTGTAAGTTATATGAGCATAGTAGCGATAGTAGGAAGGCCTAACGTAGGCAAATCGACACTCTTCAACCGGCTTGTCGGGATGAGGAAGGCCATCGTGGACGACACGGCCGGCGTGACGCGTGACCGTCACTACGGTCGCTGCGACTGGTGCGGGAGGGAGTTCTCCGTGATCGACACGGGCGGCTACACCACCAACTCCGACGACGTCTTCGAGACCGCGATCCGCACCCAGGTGCAGATTGCGATCGATGAGTCTGATGTGGTGATATTTATGGTGGAGGCGGCCACGGGAGTGACCGACTACGACTCAGAGATAGCCGACATCCTGAGGCGCACCCGCAAACCGGTAATACTCTGCGTCAACAAGGTGGACAGCGGGGAGAAGCTCTACGACAGCTACCAGTTCTACTCCCTCGGGCTCGGCGAAGTCTACAGCATCTCCGCCGCCAACGGAAGCGGGACGGGCGAGCTGCTCGACGCGGTGAGCGCTGCGCTCCCGGAGGAGACGCAGACCCCCGACCCTTACGCCGGTCTGCCGCGCATCACCATCGTGGGCAAGCCTAACGTCGGCAAATCGTCGCTCACCAACGCCCTGCTGGGCGAGGACCGCAACATAGTCACCCCCGTAGCCGGGACGACGCGCGACTCGATCGAGACGCACTACAATAAGTACGGATTCGAGTTTATGCTGGTGGACACCGCCGGCATACGCCGCAAGGCCAAGGTTCACGAGGACCTGGAGTTCTACTCAGTGATGCGCTCGATACGCGCGATCGAGAACTCCGACATCTGCATCCTGATGATAGACGCCACGAGCGGGATGGAGGCCCAGGACCTCAATATCTTCAACCTCATCATCCGCAACCGCAAGGGCTGCGTGGTGGTCGTCAACAAGTGGGATCTCTTCATCAAGGACTCCAACACGATGAAGGAGTACCGCGAGTCGCTGCGCTCAAGGCTGGCCCCGTTCAGCGACGTGCCGGTCATATTCACCTCCGTGCTCAAGATGCAGCGCATCCAGGATGTGCTGACCGCCGCTACGGAAGTTTATGCCAACTATTCGCAGAAGATTCCGACCGCCCGGCTCAACGAGACGATGCTGCCTCTGCTTGAGGAAACCCCGCCTCCGGCGTGGAAGGGGAAGTATGTCAAGATCAAGTACGCCACCCAGCTCCCGACCCGCTTCCCGGCGTTCGCTTTCTTTTGCAATCTGCCGCAGTATGTGAAGGAGCCGTACCGCCGCTTCGTGGAGAACCGGCTCCGGGCGAACTTCAATCTCACCGGCTGCCCGGTGCAGATATACTTCAGGCAGAAGTAGCTTTCTTTTTCGTCAGAATTTACGTATATCTGCCAGTGTATTCTGCCTGGAATTTGTTGATTTTATTCCTTGTTCATTATTTCCACAGCCTTTGTGACAGCGAATAATGGGATGTCGGTCACATTGCCGCCCTTGAAATACGGACTCAGCGATGTACGGAATATGAACGGGGACTTATAATTCTTCGTGAACACTTTCAGCGACTTGGCTTTCAGGTTCCGCTCAGCCTTTGCTTCAAGAGGAGCAACGTATCCATTGGTTTCTATCACGAAATCCAACTCCGCCTCACCGACATCAGGAGACCAGTAATGAATATTCAAATCTTCGTATCCGCTTGCCGTCAATTCCTGCATCACATACTGCTCAGTCATAGCACCCTTGTACTGCTTGTAGAACTCGGAGCCGTCAATGAGCGTTCTTCTGTTCAGCCCGCACATTGCGCCGAGGAGTCCGACGTCAACGAGAAAGAGTCTGAATGCCTCCTCGTCTTCGAATCCGCTCAGGGGCGACTCACCGGCAGTAACTCTGGTCTGCTTATAGACTACTCCTGCATCCGCCAACCATTGGATGGCTGTTTCAAAGTCCTTGGCTCTGGCGCCCGGACGGACAGCGGAATAGACAAACTTCTTATTCTCCTTTGACAAATGCCCCGGGATGCTGTCCCATACCAGGGACATTCGTGGCACAACGTCTTTGGGAGGATGTTTTGAGAAATCTTTCTTGTAAGACTTTATGAGGGACCTCTGGACTGTGCGAACCTTTACGTAATCGCCGGAATCCACGAATGTCTGCACCGCTTCGGGCATTCCCCCGACATAGTAATAGTTGCGGAGCGCCGTCTCGAACTGGTCAAACATCACATTGATCAAGGACCAGTCGCCTGACTTCAGGACATCGTAAAACTTCTCCTTCCCGGTTGCCAGCAGAAACTCGGAATAGTTCATCGGGAATACGTTGAGGTAATCGACCTTTCCGACAGGAAAAGAGTCGCCTTCGTGGTCGATGACCCCAAGCAGAGAGCCTGCCGCGATTATGTGGTATTCCGGATGCTCGTCGTAAAAATACTTGAGGGAAAGGAGTCCTCTCGGCGCCCACTGGATTTCATCGAAGAATATCAGGGTCTCGCCGGCAGTAACGGTCTTGCCGGAAAAGGCGCTGATGGCAAGGAGTATCCTGCCTATATCAAAATCAAGTTCAAACAGAGAGCGCAGCGCTTTCTGCTTCTCAAAGTTCAACTCAATGTATGACTTGAATTCATTCTTGCCAAGCTCGCGTGCCAGCCAAGTCTTCCCGACCTGTCTTGCACCTTCCATCAGCAACGGTTTGCGTTTGCCGTCAGACTCTCTGCTCCACGCCACCAGGCTATCGTAAACAAATCTCTTCATAACTCAAGTTTCGCAAGTAACAAATTCTATCGTAAAATAAGCATTGTGCAGTACTTGCAAAACTTTTCCCTCCCGCACAAGCTTCGCTTTTTTGTTATATTACCCTTACCCTAAATCCCTTTCCTCGGGAAAGGGACTTGCTTTCGGCCCTGCGGGCCTCAAAAATCCGTGTTTCGCACTTGCGAAACAAAAATTCATAATAACACCTGAAATTGTTTTCCGTGTACTTTACGCGTCCGGTACACAAAGGTAATATATTTGTCCGGAAAAATGTCTTATTCTCGAAATATTCGTCCGGAAAAATGTGTTTAACCTCCGGTTTTAGTAGTGTTTCATCGGTGTGTCCGGAGCCGTGCATTGATATACCTACAAATAAACTTGTAACAACACCTATACGATGCACATACCCGGCACTGAATGGACTGCCGACTATTTCTCCGGCGTCAACAACTATCATATGCCGCCTGTCATAAGGCTCGATGTCGGTTATGAGTTTTCTTTCCATTCAGGAAGATTTCAGCACGATGTCCGCCTCGGCATCTGCAATCTGCTGAACCGCTTCAATCCGTTTATGCTGTACTTTGACAGCAAGACAGAAAGCTGGAAAGAACTTGCCCTCCTCCCGATCCTCCCGAATTTCAGCTACAGAATCTCATTCTGATGACTCTCGGAGGCAGCGACGCAGACTTGCAATTATCGATAAATGCGTATATTAGCCCCCTATGACCCGCCGATTCAGAAATAGCATCAAGGCTTTGCCGTATGTCTTTGCTCTCTTGCTGATCAATGCGTGCTCTCGCCCTGTGGAGATTTGGACAAGGTCTTATGTGCAGGCATACGCACAGATAAACGGGATTGAATTCAGGCAGTATATTTCGCTCAAAAACGGTGAATTCGAGTTCATCGGTTCGAGTGTGGTCGGCTCCATTCTGGACAAAAGGGGGAAAAACCGGAAATGGTACGATTCGGTGTGCGAGAGAAATCAGGACATTTCGTACAACCGTATAGTCACGCTCTACACGAATAATGCGGTCAGTATCGTCGGCCTATACCCGGACATAGAGTCCGTTGAAGTCCGTTGCCTGAGCGCGTACGACTCTGCGCACGCGCCCGGAAGCCTTCTTAACGACTATATCTACTTCGGATACAAAAGCGCCTGGCCTTATATATCCGGAGCTTACACCGGAGAGGAACCGGAAAGCGCGGAGCTGAGCTGGAAGCTCCTGTCGGATGTACGGCCGGAAGACCTGAAAGTAATCATCCCCAGATGCTTCCTGCGCTTCGAAAAGCTGCCGGAGAAGCTCTTGAGTCATCCGATGACCATTTCGGTAAGATTGTCGGACGGCACGGTCTACAAGGAAGAGTTCCGCTACGATTTCTCGACTATGACCATCTATCCTCAGGCGTGGTAGCATCGGCAGACGGCAGTCTGCGGGGATTGGGAAATCCTCTCCGGAAACGTCAGATGATATGCCCGGTGACGGGCCCGCCGCAGGCGGCGGCGTTGGCCTCGTCGGTGTCGATGTGCATAGCGAGGGCGGCCTTGTCGGAAACCCTGATCACGGTGTCGCCGAAGACGAGCCTGCGCCCGGTCGGCTGCTCGACTTCCACATTGACTATCTGGCCGTTGCTGACCCCGAAACGCTCCGCGTCAGCAGGAGTCATATGCACGTGCCTCTCGGCGATGATCACGCCCTCGGAGAGCTCGACTTCACCGCAGGGCCCCACAATCTTGCAGGGAGCAGAACCCGCGACGTGGCCGCTCTCCCTTATCGGAGCGGTGATGCCGACCGCACGCGCGTCGGTGAACGAAAGCTCCACCTGATTCTCGGGACGCACCGGTCCGAGGATGGAGCATTTAAGGGCTGCTCTCGGGCCGACCACGTCGACCTTCTGGTTGGACACGTACTGCCCCGGCTGGGACAGCGGCTTCTTGACTTCGAGTTCGAAGCCTTTTCCGAAAAGCACATCCAGAGTCTCGCGTGTCACGTGTACGTGGCGGGCTGAGGTTTCGATGATAAAATTGTTCATATACTTCTTCTGTTTAATTATCGAGTTCGGACACGATGTGCATAGTGTCGCGTGCGATCACGAGCTCCTCGTTGGTCGGAATCATCGCGACCTTGACCGTCGAGTCGGGAGCGGAGATGATGGTCTCGCCCCGGGCGTTCTCGTTGGCCTCGTTGTCGACCTTGACCCCCATATAGGAGAGGTTCTCGCAGATATGGCGGCGCAGGCGCGGGTTATTCTCCCCGATGCCGGCGGTGAATACTATCAGGTCCACGCCGTTCATCTCGGCGATGTAGGCGCCGACGTTCTTGATAGTGTCGAAGGTGAGCTTCTTGAGCGCCGTCTTAGCCCTGCGGTCCCCGTCGAGCGCGAGGGTGTTGAGGTCGCGCATATCGGAGCTCTTGCCGCTCAGCCCCAGCAGGCCGCTCTTCTTGTTCATCACCTCGGTCATCTGGTCCGGGGTGAGGCCCTCCTTCTTCATTATGTAAGGCACTATGTTGGCGTCGATGTTGCCGCAGCGCGTGCCCATAATCATACCCTCAAGAGGGGTGAACCCCATCGAGGTGTCGATGCTCCTGCCGTCCCTTACCGCAGTGACGGAGCTTCCGTTGCCAAGGTGGCAGGTGATGATCTTTGAATGCTCCAGGTCCAGACCGGCGAGCGCGGCGCCCCTGCGTGAGACATACTGGTGGGAAGTGCCGTGGGCTCCGTAGCGGCGCACGCGGTATTTGGTATAGTATTCATACGGAAGAGCATACATATAGGCATACGGCTCCATCGTCTGGTGGAATGCGGTGTCGAACACCACCACCTGCGGGACTTCCGGCAGCACGTGCGAGATGGCGTGGATGCCGAGCAGATGGGCCGGATTGTGCAGCGGCGCGAAGTCGCAGCAGAGCTCTATCTTGCCGAGCACGTCATCATCGACAAGGGCGCTCCCGGCGAAGAAGTCGGCCCCCTGCACGATGCGGTGTCCGACCGCCTCGATGTCGTCGAAACTCTTGAGGACCCCGTGCTCCGGGTCCACGAGAGCGTCGAGCACGAGCTTCATCCCGACCTTGTGGTCAGGAATAGGAAGACACTCCGTGAAAGGCTCTCTGCCCGTAGGCTTGTGGGAGATGCATCCGTCCGGAAGGCTAATCTTCTCCACGAGGCCCTTGGCCATAAGTTCGTAGACATCGTCCCCCTTCATATCGAGCAGCTGATACTTAATGGAGGAGCTGCCGCAGTTGATTACCAAGATTATCATTACTCAAGTTCGCAAGTAATAAAGTTATTGTAAAATAAGCTCTGCGTTTCGCAAGTGCGAAACTCAACTTATCATAATACCGTCGAAAGGTGACACAAATTTACTAATAAATATGTATTTTTGGAAAAATTCTAAAGGAAAATGGTTGTGGAGAGAGACATCGTGGCGATTTCCGTTCCCTATTCGACCGGCGTGGCACTGGCGGCATTGCTGCCGGCGGCAGGCGTGCCGGGCTATGCCGTCGCGGGGATGAGCCTTGCCGTATGCACGCTCTGCACCGCCCTCTTCTGCCGCAGGCGCGGGCGGTTCGGGACAATATGTCTGGCTTTCTTCGCCGCCGGACTGTTCAGCGGATACTCCGCCGCGCTCGTGCAGGCGGCGGGCGGAGGCGGATGGAATCCGGGCAAGGGGGCGCTGGAGGCCCTGATAAAGACCATCGACGGCATAGGATTCAGCGGTCCGCAGACCGGGGCTCTCGCGAAGGCGCTGCTCACGGGGCAGCGCGGCGGGCTCGGCGGCGAGACGGTAGCCTCGTTCAGGGCCGCCGGCGCAGCGCATATCCTCGCCCTCTCGGGCCTGCACCTCGGGGTGATATACGGCATACTCCACAGATGCCTCGCCGTAGCGGGCAGAAGCCGCGCGGCGGAACTCACGGGCAGCACGCTCATACTTGCCGTGGCCGGGTTCTACGTGCTGATGACCGGCAGTTCGGCCTCCGTGGTGAGGGCATATCTCTTCATCTGCCTCAACGAACTCTCGCGCCTCTTCCCGGGCAGGCGGCGGAGACCCCTCGCGGTATTCACCGCCGCTCTGACGGTCCAGCTCTGCGCCGACCCGCTCGTCATCCGCTCGGTCGGCTTCCAGCTGTCATATCTCGCGATGCTGGGGATATATCTGCTCTTCCCGAAGCTCGACTCCTGGTTCCCGGGAGGACGGATGAACCCGCTGCGGCGGATATGGAGCGCGTCGGCCCTGACGATTTCCTGCCAGATTTTCACCGCACCGGCGGTGTGGTGGCATTTCCGCTCGTTTCCGGTCTACTTCCTGATAACCAATCTGGTGGCGCTGCCGCTGACGGAGGTTTTCATCATCTGCGCGGTGGCCTCTACAGCGACGGCGGCGGCAGGCTGCTGCCCGTCGCCGCTGATATATCTCACTGATTTGTGCGGTAACGCCCTGATAGACTTCCTCGGGGCGGTAGCCTCTATTTCCTGACGCACCTCACCGAAGCGGCGAAGTCCGCGGTGGACATCAGCCCACGGTATACGGTATCCTTGTCCTGATAGATGTAGCGGACCACTCCGCCCTCCCCTTCCTTGTCGGAAGTCCAGAAGGCGGCGTATTTGTTGAGCGCGTCATTGGTATGGATGTCACCTACGATGAGGAAATAGCCGGACGGCATCACGGAGAGCCGCGAGTTGTCGGTGATCTTGACTCCCCTCCAGAACTCCCACATACGCTCGCCGTTGAAGTAGAGGTTCGCCATCAGCTTCCCTGCCAGGCCCTCAAGGTCCCTGCCGGAGGCTGCGTCGCCGCCGTATCTCCTGCCCAGCGCCACCCAGTCCTCGTCGGACGGGAGGGTCCAGCCCTCGGGACAGGCGGTCAGGGCCTCGTCATAAGTGTAGTAGCGCCCGTAGATGTCGGACATTATGTCACAGTCGGCATAGGCGATGCCCGCGCCCTCCCAAGCGAGGTTGTGGCGCATCCAGTCCGTGCCGTCGATATTGGTATAGTAATATCTGCGCCCGTCGCGGGAGTCGGTGAAAGTGCCGTCGGTAAAGCTATGGGTAAACCCGGTGATGGAGCCCTTGCCGTCCAGCCCCGGTTTCACGACGGTGAACGAAACCGCCGCGCTGGAACCGTAGTAGATGTCATCGTCGGTGAACGCGCCGAAAGTGAGCGAGAGCTTGCCGAGCGTGTCGGGAACTTCAACGGTGTAGTATTGCTTGCGAATCGTGCCGTCAGCGAGCACGAGCGTGTCGTAGACCAGGGTGGCAGGGTCCTTGAAATAGTATCCGATCGTCCCGTCGTCGTCGCGGCTCAGGGTCATCAGCTCCTTGACGTCGAAAGTCTTGCTGTAGCCCGGCGCGACAAAGGAAGGCATAGAGAGGGAGAGCGAACCGCTGAGGTAGCTCTTGCTGGTCTCAGTGTCCTTCTTGCAGCCCGGCAGGAGCAGACAGACCGCCAGCAGGGCGAAAAATGATATTTTCCAGAACTTCATTCTGATAATTTCCGTTAAGAACTGCAAATATAGCACAAAAATCCGCTACCTTTGTGCAAATACTTTGCCGAAGTTATGAATTGTTTCAAATCAGTCCCCCTGACAATACTCGCCCTGTGTGCGCTGGCCTGCAATGCGGACCGCTATGCCACGTTCAGCGGATATGCGCAGGGCGGCACCTGGACCGTGAAGGCCAACCTCAAGGGGGTCGCCACTCCACGGGAGGAGATCTCGGCCGCCATCGACTCCCTGCTGGAGGGCATCGACTTCAGCGTCTCCGGCTACAATCGCAACTCCCTGCTGAGCAAGCACAATGCCGGGGAGGAGATAGTGCCGGACAGATATTTCAGGGAGCTGGTGGAACTCTCGGAAAAATACGCCTCTATGACCGGCGGGGCGTTCGACGCATACTCGGCGCCGCTCTTCGACATCTGGGGCTTCGGGTTCACCGCCGATTCCCTCCCCTCAGAGCAGCTGGTGGAGGCCGCGCTGGAGCGGTGCAGGGAGAAGAAGACCGTCAATTTCAACGCGATAGCCCAGGGCTACAGCTGCGATGTGGTGGCCGGCTACCTCTACTCCATCGGAGTCAAGGATATGCTGGTGGACATCGGGGAGATCTACTGCGACGGCCTCAACCCGTCAGGCAGGGGCTGGAGCATAGGGGTGGACAACCCGGTGGACGGCAACGACTCCCCGGGCAGCGACCTGCGCGGGATATGGCGCTCCGACGGGAGCGGCTGCGGGATAGTCACCTCCGGCAACTACCGCAAGTTCTACATCCGCGACGGGAAGAAATACGCCCACACCATCGACCCGCGCAGCGGCTATCCGGTGCAGCACGGCCTGCTCAGCGCGACCATAGTGGCCCCGACCGCAGCGGAAGCCGATGCACTGGCCACGGCCTGTATGGTGATGGGGCCCGGGAAGGCAAAGGAATTCATCAGCTCGCAGCCCGGCATAGAGGGCTACCTCATCTGCTCGGACGGGGTATGGACATCGGAGGGCTTCAGGCTGGAGAAATGAGCATTGGAAAATTATTAGTAAATTTGCACGATATGGAAACGACGATCGACAATATGGACACTTACGGCAACGGTCTGGACTACAATACGGAGCGGGAGAAGCTGAGTATGCCCGAGTACGGGCGCAACGTGCTGAAGATGGTGGAGAGACTGCGCGAGATTCCCGACCGGGACAAGCGCAGCGAGCAGGCTCGCGCCGTCATCAAGGTGATGGAAATCCTCAACCCGCAGGTCCATACCCAGGAGAACTTCGAGCACAAGCTCTGGGACCAGCTCTATATGATAGCCGGTTACGAGCTCGACATCGACTCCCCGTACCCCTGCCCCGTCAAGGAGGAGTTCACCACCGACCCGGTGCCGATACCGATGAAGGACAGCCGCATCAAGGCCACGCACTACGGACGCAACATCGAGAAGATCATCAATCTGCTCTGCGGCGAGAGCGACGGCGAGGTGAAGACCGAGATGATCCGCTGCCTTGCCATCTATATGCGCCAGCAGTACCTTATATGGAACAAGGACAGCGTCGCCGACGAGACCATCTTCAGCGACATCGAGAAGCTCTCCGAATACCGTCTGAAAGTGCCTGAGGGGCTCAGTCTCGGCAAGGTCAACGGGGACAATTTCTCCCGCCCGGGCATAGGTGTCAACATAGGCCAGCCGGGCGGCGGCAAGAGCCGTCCGCACAAGAACAACCGCAGACAGAACAACAGGAAGAAATGAGACTCTTCAGCAGCTGGGACGAAGAAGACAGGGCCGCGGCAGTCCGGATTGCCGGATTTGTCGTGGCGGCCTTTGCCGTATTCATCCTCATAGCCACGGCATCCTACCTCTTCCATTGGGAGCAGGATATGAGCCTGCTATCCCCGTCCGGCAGCGCCGGGACCGAGGTCGGCAACGCCGCCGGCAAGGTCGGGGTCAGGGCAGGGCATCTGCTCGTCTGCGAACTCTTCGGCCTGGGGAGCTTCGCCCTGCTCATCATTCTGACTGCGGTCTCGGTCAGGCTTATCGCACATAGGTGGAAGCAGTCCCTGCTCAAGACCACTCTGATCGCGCTCTTCGGAGCCTTCATCTCATCGCTCGCGCTCGCGTTCTGCGGGCGTCTCGCCGCTCTGGACAATATCTTCGGCGGAGGGCTGGGAGGCCGCTGCGGAGAGAAAGTCGTGCTATGGGCGGAGGAGCAGCTGGGAGTGCCTGTCACCGGGATGATAATAGCGGTACTGATACTCGCCTTCCTCTTCCTCGCGTCGAGAAGATTCAGCCGCTGGTTCGCCTCAGTCGGGCAGCACAGGGAGAAGAAGACGGCGGAGCCTGCTGCTGAAGCATCAGCGCAGGAGGCCGGGCCGGAGG
>CAVILJ010000010.1:0-2723 GCA_963643555.1 Acetatifactor sp. | reverse complement strand
CCGGAGGGCGTCGAGGGCAGCTTCGAAGTCATCAGCGACAACCAGCTCGACACGGAAGTGACCGAGGAGCTCCAGCCGATAGACAACAGGCTGGACCCGCCGGACGGGCTGCCTGACTATAAGTTCCCGTCCATCAGCCTGCTCAAGGACCACTCCAGCGGGCGCAAGGAGGTCTCCAGCGAGGAGCTCACCCGCAACAACAACAAGATCCGCGCGACCCTCGCCAACTACAAGATACAGATCACCGACGTCAAGGCCGTGGTAGGCCCGACCGTCACCCTATACAAGGTCTATCCCGCCCCGGGAGTGAAGATTGCCGAAATCAGGCGTCTCCAGGATGATATAGCCCTCTCACTCAACGCCAGAGGCGTGAGGGTCGTGGTGCTGTCGGACTCCGTCGGCATCGAGGTCGCCAACGACTACGCTTCCATCGTGCCGCTCAAGAAGCTGCTCAACGACAGCGAGTTCCGCGACAGCAAGGCCGACCTGCCGGTGGCGATAGGCTACACCATCACCCAGAAAGTCAGGGTCTTCGACCTCGCCGATGCGCCGCACCTGCTGATCGCGGGCGCGACCAAGCAGGGTAAGTCAGTGGGCCTCAACACTATAGTGACTTCGCTCCTCTTCGGCAAGCACCCGTCGGAGCTCAAGTTCGTCTTCATCGACCCGAAGATGGTGGAGTTCTCCGCCTATGCCCGTCTGCTCAAGCACTACCTCGCCGTGCTGCCCGACGCCTGCTCGGAGGAGGACGAGATGAGCGGCGCGATAGTCAAGAAAGCCAAGGACGCGGAGAAGATACTGCGCTCGCTCTGCATAGAGATGGACGAGCGCTACGAGCTGCTCAGCAGGGCTGAAGTCAACAACATCCGGCTCTACAACGACAAATTCAAGTCCCGCCGGCTCCGCCCCGACAAGGGTCACAGATACCTGCCGTATCTGGTGGTGGTGGTGGACGAGTACGCCGACCTCACGATGACCACCGGGGCTTCGCCCGAGACCAAGGCCGCAAGCCGCAGCATCACCAACTCCATCATCCGTCTGGCTCAGAAAGGCCGCGCGGCGGGGCTGCACGTGATACTCGCGACGCAGAGGCCGTCGGTGGACGTCATCTCCGGCGTCATCAAGAGCAACTTCCCTATGCGCATCGCGTTCCGCGTCTCTTCGAGGGTGGACTCGCAGACCATACTCGACGCTCCGGGAGCGGAGAAGCTCATCGGGCGGGGAGATATGCTCTTCTCCGCCGGCATCGACTCCGAGCGCATCCAGTGCGCCTATGTGGACGGGGAGGAGATCGACGCGGTGACCGGAGCCATAGGCTCGCAGCAGGGCTACGGCAAGTGCTACAACACCCCTTACTATCTGCCGTCGGTGGAAGACGCGGGCGCGGAGGGCTCCGGGAGCGGCGGCCCGATAGATATGCACAACATCGATGACCGTTTCGAGGAGGCGGCCAGGATGGTCGTGACCACCCAGAAAGGGTCCACCTCCGACCTGCAGCGCAAGCTCGGTATGGGCTACGCCAAGGCAGGCAGAGTGATGGACCAGTTGGAGGCCGCAGGCATCGTAGGTCCGCAGGAAGGTTCGAAGCCGCGCCAGGTGCTGGTCTCCGACCTCAACTCGCTGCAGCCGATCCTGGATGCGTTCCTGAAGCGATAGCTACGCCCGCTTGCGGTACTGCGACGGCAGCACTCCGAACATCTCCTTGAAGTAGCGCGTGAAGTACTTCGGCGTGCCGAATCCCACCCGCTCGGACACCTCGACTATGCTCAGTCCCGGGTCATCGCCGAGCAGCTGCGCTGCGCGCTTCAGCCTCACGGTCCGGATAAACACCGTCGGGTTCATCCCGTAGAGGGACTGTATCTTGCGGTAGAGGTTCATCCTGTGCATATTCACATCCGAGGCGAGCTCCTCCACCGAGTAGTCCACATTGTCCATATTCGCCTCCAGCTTCTCCATTATCTTCTCCATCAGCTTCTGGTCCACGGTGGTGACAGTCAAGTGCATCGGGGAGACTTCCGCCTTGGCGGAGAATGAACGTATGCGTTTCTCCCTCTCTTCCAGCAGGTTGCGGATACGCGCTTCAAGCATCTCCATCCTGAACGGTTTGGAGAGGTAGGAGTCCGCACCGCAGTCGTAGCCCTTGGTCCGGATGTCCTCGGACATCCTCGCGGAGAGCAGGATGACCGGAATATGGGAGGTCGCGAGATTCTCCTTGATGCGGGAGGTGAGCTCAAATCCGTTCATCTTCGGCATCATCACGTCGCAGACGATGATGTCCGGCGAGAGGGACTCCAGCCTGCGCAGGCAGTCCTCCCCGTCGGCGGCGGTGAAGACACGCCAGCTGCGGGAGAGTTCGTCCCGCAGATAGTGCCGGAAGTCCGCGTTGTCGTCGACCAGCATTACGCTTTTGCGCTCTCCCCCGGCTTCGGACGTCACTTCGGCTGCGGCTTCGCTCGGCCCGGAAGTCTCGACCGTCTCCGGCGGCACTATAGGCAGAAAGACGGAGAATACGGAACCCTTGCCCTCTTCGGAGCCGACGGATATGCTGCCGCCGTGCATCTCGACATATTGCTTCACGAGGCTAAGGCCTATGCCCGTGCCGGTGGTGGCGGAGGCGTTGGCGCTGCGGTAGAAGCGGTCGAAGATGTGTTCAAGCTCTCCCGCCGGGATGCCGACGCCGCTGTCGCAGACGTCCAGTCTGATCCTGGAGTCCCCGGTCTCGG
>CAVILJ010000009.1:0-48493 GCA_963643555.1 Acetatifactor sp. | reverse complement strand
ATATTATGAAAGGAGTTTGCTCAGCTGCTGCTGATATTCTTTGAACTTGTCGCTCCGGAACTCTGAATAGTTCATCTGGCGCAGGATGTTGATCACCTGCTTGAAGTAGCTCCGGCACTCCTCGAAGTCCTCGAAGCTGAATTCGCGCCCGCAGATGCCAAGGATGAGACCCAGCATATATTTCTGCCGCTCAATCGGGCAGAGGGCGTCCACCTCGTCGAACGCGTCCTGCTGCAGGAAGGCGAAATCGATGAGCTCGGACTTCCAGAACGCCTCGTGGTAGCTCATAGGCACTCCGTCGTCGCCAAGGATATTGATCTGGTCGGCCATCTCCTTGCCCCTGCGGACTATGTTCTTGGCCTGGAGAACCTTCTCGACCCAGCCTTTCTCAATCTTGGAGTCGAGCCAGTCCACGATCTCCGGATATTCGAGATATTTGGAATAGGAGTCGATAGGGCTGACCGCCGGGTAGCGCTTCTGGTCGGCGCGGTTCTGCTCGAGGGCGTAGAAACAGCGGGCGGCTTTCTTGGTCGACTCGGTCACCGGCTCCTTGAGGTTGCCTCCGGCAGGGGAGACGGTGCCGATGAACGTGATGGCTCCGGTCTGGCCGTTGTTGAGGCGGACCATTCCTGCGCGGGAGTAGAAGTTGGATATGATGGCCGAGAGGTCCACCGGGAACGCGTCGGCTCCCGGGAGCTCCTCCATACGGTTGGACATTTCCCTGAGGGCCTGGGCCCAGCGGGAAGTGGAGTCGGCGAGCAGGAGGCAGCGCAGGCCCATCGCACGGTAGTATTCGCAGATGGTCATAGCCGTGTAGACAGAAGCCTCACGCGCGGCCACAGGCATATTGGAAGTGTTGCAGATGATAACGGTCCTCTCCATCAGATGCCTGCCGGTGTGAGGGTCGATGAGTTCCGGGAACTCAGTGAATATCTCCACGACCTCGTTGGCACGCTCTCCGCACGCGGCCATCACGATCACGTCGGCCTCGCCCTGCTTGGCGATGGCGTGCTGGAGCACTGTCTTGCCGCAGCCGAACGGCCCCGGGATGAAGCCCGTGCCGCCCTCGGCGATAGGGTTGAAGCTGTCGATGACGCGGACGCCGGTCTCCATTATCTTCTCCGGGCGCGGCTTCTCCTGATAGGCCCTGACGGCTATCTTGACAGGCCACTTCTGGGTCATCGTGACATCGATCTCCCCGTCAGGCCCGCAGAGAGTCGCGATGACGCTGTCGATTCTGTACTGTCCGGCGGGGACCACGCTCTTGACGGTGTATTCCCCCTTGAAGCTGAACGGCACCATAATCTTGTGCGGCAGCCAGCCTTCCTTGACTTCTCCGAGCCAGTCGGCTGCGGTCACCTTGTCGCCTTCGGCGGCGAGCGGGGTGAAGTCCCAGAGCCTGGCGTGGTCGAGAGGGTCCGTGTATTCTCCACGCTTCAGGAAGACTCCTTCCATAGTGGTGAGGTCGTTCTGCAGGCCGTCATAGACGCTTGAGAGCAGTCCCGGCCCGAGGGTCACCTCAAGCATCTTGCCGAGGAACTCGACGCCGCAGCCGTTCTTGAGGCCGCGGGTGCTCTCGAAGACCTGGACGGAAGCGCTGTCGCCGTTGACCTTGATGACCTCGGCGAGGAGCTTGGTCCCTGCAAGGTCGATGTAGCAGAGTTCATTCTCGGCCACAGGACCGTCGACCGCCACGGTCACAAGGTTTGAAACGATGCCTGTTACCTTTCCTGTTGTCTTCATATACTCAAGTTTCGCAAGTAATAAAATTTTTTGTAAAAAAAGCATTGTGCAGATACTTGCGAAACTTTTTCCCTCCGCACAAGCTGTTATGTTACCCTTTCCCTAAATCCCTTTCCTCGGGAAAGGGACTTGCTTTCGGCCCTGCGGGCCTCAAAAATCCGTGTTTCGCACTTCGAAACTTAAATCATATATCAGTGTTGTTTTTGTTGTCGTATGTTGCGCGGATGTCCTGCACGAGCTTGCGGAAGAACTTCTGTCCCGTCTCCGGGTCGAGCTTCTCCCACCTGTCGACTATCTTGAGCTTCGAGACGAATCCGAGTATCAGCTCTATGTCGAAGAGGTCGCTGAGGGTAATCTCCTCTATGCGCTTCCACAGCAGTTCGTCAAGCCCGCGCTCGCGTCCCAGGATGTCGCTCCCGGAGAGCACCGCCTCTATCTCTTCACGGCCATCGAACTCCGGATTCCAGTTTCCTCGGCCCTCTTCGTCCTTTGCGGTGCTTACTATGTCCTGCCCCTCCGGGCGGGAAAGCGTCCTGTTGATCCACTCGACCTTCGTGTTGCGCAGGTCGAGATCATAGGCGAAGTAGCTGCGGATGAAGCGGTTGCGGTGGGAGAGTGCCTTGGAGTAGAAGCCGCTGTCGAGATTGCCGCCCTCGAAGCCCGAGAGCAGGAAGTCCAGCAGGGAGTTGTCCCGGGGGGAGAGCTGGCTGCGGATTTCGGCGAGTATCCCCTCCGCATCGACTCCGCTGCTGCGCTCCGTGCCGTGCTGCAGGACAGGCAGTCCCGCAATGATGTATTCGTAATTATTCATTACTGCCGAAGAGGAGCTTGCGCGTCACCGGACGGATGTACTCGGCTATGAGTTCTCTGAACGTCTCCTCGCTGAGGCTCACATACCAGCTGCCGTCTTTCGGCCCGACGGTGAATCCGCCTGAGACCTTCTTGGAGAACTCGGCCTCTACGGGTTTTGCGAGGGCTTTACCGAGCTCCGACTTCACCCAAGGCTCAAGCTGCTTCTGCAGGGCCTCGGGGAGGACGAGCCTGAGCTCGCAGCTTTCCTCGGCGTTGAAGCGCTCCGCCACTGCGGTGATG
This sequence comes from Acetatifactor sp., assembly GCA_963643555.1. GTDB lineage: Bacteria > Bacteroidota > Bacteroidia > Bacteroidales > UBA932 > Cryptobacteroides. The sequence continues at coordinate 45,658 of CAVILJ010000009.1, read as the reverse complement.
AGCTTCTTGAGGTAGTCCGGCTCATCCAGTGCTTCCTTGACCTTGCCGGAGATGAGATTGCCGACGAGCAGATCTTCGATGGACTTCTTTGTGGCTTGAAGGCTCTGGGCCGATGCCATCTTCACGTCGGATTCGGCCTTGGCCTTGAGGTCGGCGGCGCTGCGCTCGGCTTCGGCCGCTATGGCTTCTGCGTCCGCCTTGGCCTTCGCCACTATCGCGTCGGCTTCCTTGTGCGCTTTGGCGAGAAGAAGTTCACCCTCTTCCTTGCCTTTCGACAGTCCCTCGTTGTAGAGTTTGTCGGTAAGTTCCTGTAGTTTGTTGGACATATAGCTTATTGTTGATTATCAGTCTGTTGTGTCGGGGGTACACGGCCTCGCACCTTTCGCCCCGGCGGGGTCCGGCGAGTCCTGCCCGCCGAATTGCGCAAAAGTAGTCAAAAAAAGAGCCATACGCAAGTTTGCCGCAATTATTTATACATTTGCAGTACATTATGAAAAGAATAGTAGAAATAAGATGTTTAGGGGCTCTGGCCCTGGGGATGGCAGCCGCCGCCTGCGGCGGGAAGGGCTGGACCGATGCGGAGTCGGCGCTGATAGAAGCCGACGGCGCGACTATGCGTGTGCTGACCGTCGACGACAGACAGGACTCGCTGATACTGAGGACGGTATGTGGGGATATAAGCCCTGAAGAGCTTGCTTCCGCAGAATATGCGGCTCTGGCCGCCAAGATGGTCGCTACCGTGACGTCGCCCGAGCAGGACGGCGTCGGGATTGCCGCTCCTCAGGTCGGGATACTGCGCAGGGTCGTGGCGGTGATGCGCTACGACAAGTCCGGAGAGCCCTTCGAGGTCTACCCCAATGTCAGGATTGTCACGGTGAGGGGAGAGAAGGTTCTCGGGCCGGAGGGCTGCCTGAGCATCCCCGGAGTGCGCGGTGAAGTCCCTCGCTATCAGGACATTGACGTGAGCTATACCTCCCTTGCCACTATGAAGGATACGGTCGAGACCGTCCGCGGCTACACCGCCGTCATCTTTCAGCACGAGTGCGACCATCTCGACGGAGTCCTCTTCACGGACTATCTTTAATCCTTGACCATCCTCTCGTAGAGGTGGCCGAAGAACAGGACCTCTCCGTCGGGACGGAAGCCGATGGCGGAGTAGTAGGCGTTGAGGCGCGGCTTAGTCTTGTCCACGATGAGACTTATGCGTGGGAAGCCTTCTCTGCGAGCCACCTCTATGCCGTCCAGCATAAGCAGATGGCCGATGCGGTCGGCCGATCCGGCGTATTCAAAGCTCATCCTCCGGTACTCCGGGAGGACGGCCAGACTGTCGAGGTAGAACTCTCCCGGCCGGCACTCGGGCGCACTTGACAGACTCCCGGCCTGCTCAGGCGAAGCGGATACGGCGCATTTCGCGAATGCCGCGTCCAGCAGCCCCCAAGTCAGCTTTCGCAGCTTAAGGTAGTCGTCTCCCGGATATGCCGTCAGCGAGCCCGCCGCCTTGCCGTCCACGCAGGCGATCCGCGTCCTGGCAAAGGAGTATAATGTATCGGGTCTGGAGCAGACCTCACCGAAGACCCGGACGGCATCGCGGACGCTCAATCTCGCGGAGGCGAGTTCGATTTCTGAGCCCTCATCCCCGAAGACTTCATAGCCCATCCCGGCAAGGACATTCCTTGCGATGAACTCGCCGTCGGAGGGCACGGCGTTGCGGATGATGAAGTTCATATTCTCCCGTTTACAAGATATTCAGCTATCTGCACGGCGTTGAGGGCCGCGCCCTTGCGTATCTGGTCGGCGGAGAGCCAGAGGGAGATGCCGCACTCGTCGCTGAGATCCTTGCGTATGCGCCCGACGAAGACGTCGTCCTTGCCGGCGGTGTAGAGCGGCATCGGATATTTGAGCGCCGCAGGGTCGTCGCACAGGGTCACTCCCGGGGCTGAGGCGAGCGCATCCTGCACCTCCTTCACCTCCAGAGGCCGCTCGGTCTCAATCCATATCGCTTCGGAATGTGAGCGTAGTGCGGATACCCTCACGCAGGTCGCCGAGCAGCGGATGTCGGAGTGCAGTATCTTGCGGGTCTCGTTGTACATCTTCATCTCCTCCTTGGTGTAGCCGTTGTCCAGGAAGAGATCTATCTGCGGGATGAGGTTGTAGGCGAGCTGGTAGGCGAATTTGTTGACCTTGACCGGTTTGCCCTCCACTATGTCGCGGTACTGCTCTTCGAGTTCCGCCATAGCCTGTGCACCCGCGCCGGAGGCAGACTGGTAGCTCGCGACGCGGACTCTCTTTATGTGCGAGAGGGCCTCTATCGGCTTGAGAGCCACCACCATCATTATGGTTGTGCAGTTGGGGTTGGCTATTATGTGCCGAGGAGCATCGAGCGCGTCTGCGGCATTGCATTCCGGTACCACGAGCGGCACGTCGACGTCCATACGGAAAGCGCTGGAATTGTCTATCATCGTCGTCCCGTAACGGGTGATGGTCTCCGCGAATTCCCGCGAGGTACCCGCGCCTGCGGACACGAACGCGTAGTCCACTCCCTTGAAGTCGTCGTTGTGCCGCAGAAGCCGCACTTCCATCTCCTTGCCCCTGAAACCGTATTTGCTCCCTGCGCTGCGCTCCGAGCCGAAGAGCAGCAGCTCGTCGGCGGGGAAATCCCTCTCTTCGAGTACGCGGAGGAATTCCTGTCCCACCGCTCCGCTCGCGCCCACTATCGCTATTCTCATAATAATCCGTTACTCAAGTTTCCAAGTAATAAAATTTGTTGTAAAATAAGCATTGTGCAGGTACTTGCAAAAATCCGTTATATGTTTGCTATTCTCATTATGTCTGCAAAAACTCCTGCCGCCGTAACCCCGGCGCCGGCCCCGTAGCCCCGGATGATCATCGGGTGCGGGGCGTACCTTTCGGAATAGAGCAGGATTATATTGTTGGAGCCGTCCAGCGACCAGGCCGGGCTGTCGCTTCCCACCTCCTTGAGCGACACGCGGCACTTGCCGCGGTCCATCTCGGCGACGAATCTCCATCTGAGGCCGCGCTCCTCCAGACTGCGGCGTCTGCGCTCGAAGTCCGCGTCGAGCGACGGCAGCTTCTGCCAGAATTCGTCCTGTGTGCAGTTGAAGAAGTCCTCCGGAATGAAGAGCTGTGCCTCGACATCTTCCTGACCGACCTCGTAGCCCGCTTCGCGCGTGAGTATCACCAGTTTGCGTATCACGTCCCTGCCGGAGAGGTCGATGCGCGGGTCGGGTTCGGAGAAGCCCTGCTTCATAGCCATCCTGACCGCGCGGCTGAACGGCACTTCCGCGGATAGGGTGTTGAAGATGAAGTTGAGTGTGCCGCTCAGCACCGCTTCCATCTTGAGTATGCGGTCTCCGCTGTTGCAGAGGTCGTTGATGGTGCTGATGATGGGGAGTCCGGCCCCCACGTTGGTCTCGAAGAGGAATTTGACCCCCTTGTGCAGGGCGGTCTCCTTGAGGCGGCGGTACATCCCGTAGTCGGAGGAGGCGGCAATCTTGTTGGCCGCTACGACCGAGATGCCGTGATTGAAGAAGTCTTCGTAGAGGGAGGCCACCTCGGGGCTGGCTGTGCAGTCCACGAACACGGAGTTGAAGATGTTCATCCCGATGACCTCGTCCCTGAGGCGCTGCGCGTCCAGCGGAATGCCGCCGGAGAGAGCCTCCTTCCAGGCGGCAGGGTCAATCCCGGAACGGTCGAAGACTCCTGCTCTGCTGCGCGCGACACCGACTATGTTGATCTTGAGGTTGCGCTCGCGCATCAGTTTCTCCCTCTGTGCAGCTATCTGGCCGAGCAGCTGCCCGCCGACTGTGCCGACTCCGCAGACGAAGAGATTGAGCTCCTGATATTCGGAGAGGAAGAAGCCGTCGTGGATGACATTGAGGGTCTTGCGCAGAAAGCGGCGCTCCACGACGAAAGAGATGTTGTTGGCGGAGGAACCCTGGGCGCAGGCCAGTACGCTGATTCCGTTGCGCCCGAGTATGCCGAAAAGCTTGCCGGCGATGCCGGCGCTGTGCTTCATATTCTCTCCCACCACGGCGACTGCGGCAAGATCGCGCTCGACTCTGACAGGGTCGATGGCCCCGCTCCCGATTTCCGCTCCGAACTCGCTGTCAAGCACCTTGCAGGCGAGCTCCGCGTCGGTCTTGCTGACTCCGATGGAGATGCCGGTCTCGGAGGCGGACTGTGACACGAGAAACGCGCTTATGCCCTCGGAGGCGAGCGCGGAGAATATCCTGCTGTCCACGCCTATGACTCCGACCATAGAGTTGCCGCTCAGGGTGATGAGGCAGATGTCGTCTATCGAGGAGATGCCCCTTACCGTCCTGCCGCCGCCCGGGCAGTCACGGTGTATGGTTGTGCCGGGGGCGTCGGGGTTGAAGCTGTTCTTGATAATTATCGGAATGTTCTTCCGGCATACGGCGTAGAGGGTCGGCGGGTAGATGACCTTGGCTCCGAAGTTGCAGAGCTCCATCGCCTCTCCGTAGCTCATCTCGTCGATTACGTAGGAAGTCCGGATGATGCGAGGGTCGGCGGTCATAAAACCGTCCACGTCTGTCCAGATTTCAAGCGAATCCGCATCCAGAGCCGCCGCGATGAGGCTTGCCGTGTAGTCGGAGCCGCCCCTGCCGAGGTTGGTGATATCCCCGCTGTCCCTGTCGGTGGAGATGAATCCCGGCACTATGGCCACTTCGCCCTCCCCGCCGTAGTCCGCGAAGGCTTCGCGGATGAGCGGGTAGGAGTCCGCGATGTCGGCCCTGTCGATGCGGCCGCTCCTCTCGGTGAGGATGAAGCGCAGAGGGTCATAGAGTCTCGCGCCCCTGACGAGCTCCGTCACTATGAGCGATGAGAGCCTCTCGCCGAAGCTGAGTATCTCGTCCTCGGCCTTGCGCGGCAGCACGCGGAGCATAAATACCCCCTCGCAGATGTTGCATAGCCTGTCCAGAAGCGCTCCCAGACGGTCCTTCAGTATCTTCCGCGACTCCGCATCCTCCACCATCCCGTCGCACATCGCGAAATGCCGCTCCCGGATCTCCCTGAGCAGTGTCCGGAATTCCGGGTCGCCCCCTTCGGCGAGCCGTGCGGCGCTGACGAGGCTGTCGGTGACTCCGCCCAGGGCAGAAACCACCACGATGACCTTTTCGGTCTGCGATTCGATTATTGACTTGACGCTGCGCAGGCTCTCCGGACTGCCCACCGACGTACCGCCGAACTTGATAACCTTCATTCGTATAAGATTCTTCCGGGATTTATCCGGATTTTTGACTTGCGAAGTTAGTTCATATATTCCACAATTCAAATTTGCATTTCTCGGAATAGTGAGCGAAATTCGCACCCCGTGCTTTTGGCGGACCGTATGCCCGGAATTCGGGACGGGCTTGTGCCGGGGCGCGTCAATAAGATGAGACTCTGCAAATTGAATGTTTCCGCTCCGTTCCGCTTCGAGGCGGGGGAGAGTCTGGAGGGGATGGAGATAGTGTTCCATTGCTCTGAGCACACGCGGATCCCCGGAGAGAAGGTGGTATGGATATGCCACGCGCTGACCGCCAATTCCGACCCGGAGGACTGGTGGCCGCAGATGGTGGGGAGCGGGAAGCTGATCGATACGGACAGGTATTTTGTCGTATGCGTCAATATGCTCTGCTCGCCCTATGGCTCCAGCGGCCCTGCGTCTCTCAATCCCGCCGACGGCAAGCCTTATCTGATGTCGTTCCCCCGGACGACGGTGCGGGATATCGTCAATGCCAATATCCTTGTGCGCAAATATTTGGGAATCGAGAAGATAGATGTACTGATAGGCCCGTCCATCGGAGGCTTTCAGGCCTATGAATGGGTCGTGATGGAGCCGTCCGTGATAGAGAAGGCCGTGTTCCTTGCCACCGAGGCGCAGTGTTCCCCGTATCTGACGGCCTACAACGAGGCCCAGAGGATGGCGCTGCGGGCTGACCCGAGTTTCGGAGTTTCGCCGGACGGGGGCGGGAAAGGGCTGGAGTGCGCCAGAGCGATTGCGATGCTCTCCTACAGGACTTATACAGGCTATGTCAGGACCCAGACCGAGCCGGATGCGGATGCGCTCTTCGCAGACAGGGCGGCTTCATACCAGCGCTATCAGGGGCGCAAACTCGCCGACCGCTTCGATGCGTACAGCTACTGGTATCTGACCTATGCTCTTGACAGCCACAATGTAGGCAGGGGCAGGGGAGGGGTGGCGGCGGCCCTCTCGCGTGTCAAGGCCCGCTGCCTTGTGCTGAATATCGACAGCGACTGCCTCTTTCCGCCGGAATCCGGCCGCGCGCTCGCCGCGATGCTCCCGGACGCGGAGTATCGTCAGATCGACTCCGCCTTCGGCCACGACGGCTTCCTCATCGAGTATGCCGCGCTTGAGGAGAGGCTGAAGGGGTGGGTAGGATAAGCGCGATAATTTGCGTAAGTTTGCGGAGTTGAAACATAAACAGGATGAACAGTTACGGATTTCTCAGAGTGGCGGCGGCGATGCCGAAAGTCAAGGTCGCCGACCCGCAGGCCAACGCTAAGGAAATAGCAAGAATGGCCGCAGAACTAAGCGCTCAGGGCGCATCGGTGATAGTGTTCCCGGAACTGAGCGTGTCGGGCTACACCTGTGCCGACCTTTTCGGGCAGCGGACGCTGCTTGAGAGGGCGGAGGCTGCCGTGGCGGAAATCCTGTCCCAGACTGTGGAGAACGGCTCCCTGCTGGCCTTCGGCGTGCCGCTCGAATATCGCGGGAGGCTTTTCGACTGCGCCGTGGTCTCACGCAGCGGCAGAATCCTCGGCATAGTCCCGAAGACCTACCTCGCCGGCAACGGTGAATTCTACGAGCCGAGATGGTTCGAGTCGGCAAGGGTTCTGCCTGATGAAGGTGTGGAGATTGACTTCGCCGGACAGAAAGGACTTTGTCTAGGCTGCCGTCAGCTCTTCCGCATCGGAAAGACTCTCGTCGGCGTGGAGATCTGCCAGGACCTCTGGGCCCCAGTGCCATCCTGCACCTGGGCGGCACTGGCGGGAGCGCAACTCATAGTCAACCTCTCCGCCAGCAACGAGGTGCTGATGAAGCACGAGTATCGCCGACAGCTCGTAGTATCCACATCCTCAAGACTTTTCGCGGCGTATGTATACTGCTCCTGCGGCTACGGCGAATCCACCCAGGACCTTGTCTGGGCGGGTTCTTCCCTTATCTGCGAGAACGGCGGCATCCTTGCCGAGAGCGAGCGCTACAGCCGGGAGTCCGGGTCGATAATGGCCGATGTGGACATGGAGAGAATGGACACCCTCCGCTCCAAGGAACATTCTTACCGCTTCGAAGGTAAAGTGCCCGAATATGACACCGTCGATGCCGGCAGCCCCGTCGATACCGATTTCAATGCAAAACTGCTCCGGTATCTAGAGCCGCATCCTTTCGTCCCGCAGGGCGACAGGCAGGCGCTCGGCGAACGCTGCCGCGAGATACTCTCCGCGCAGGTTGCGGGGCTTACCACCAGGATGGAGCACATCCGCTGCCGCAAGGCCGTGATCGGCATCTCCGGCGGTCTCGACTCCACGCTTGCGCTGATGGTCACAACCCTCGCTTTCGATGCGATGGGACTGGACCGCAAGGGCATCGTCTGCGTCACTATGCCGGGCTTCGGCACCAGCGACAGGACGCATAGTAACGCTCTCTCTCTGATGGAGCTGCTGGGCGTCACCGCAAAGGAAATTTCGATAGTTCTAGCCACAAGGCGGCATTTCGAAGACATCGGCCACGACGAGAGCGTGCACGACCTCACCTATGAGAACTCTCAGGCCCGCGAGAGGACGCAGATCCTGATGGACATCGCCGGCAAGGAGGGGGGCATCGTGATCGGGACGGGCGATCTTTCGGAACTCGCGCTCGGCTGGTGTACCTACAACGGAGACCATATGTCTATGTATGCCGTCAACGTCAGCGTGCCGAAGACGCTGGTGAGGACTCTCGTGGTGTGGGGCGCGGACAACAGGTTCAGCGGCTCGGAGGACGTGCGGAAAGTCCTGCTGGACATCGCCGACACCCCCATCAGTCCGGAACTTATCCCGACGGACGAGCGGGGCGACATCAGCCAGAAGACCGAGGATCTCGTCGGGCCGTATGAACTGCACGACTTCTTCCTCTACAACTTCTTCCGCTTCGGCTACAGCGCGGAGAAACTCCTCTTCCTCGCGCTCAAGGCGTTCTCCGGCACATACGACGAGCAGACCGTCCGTCACTGGCTCTCGACCTTCCTTCGCCGCTTCTTTACCCAGCAGTTCAAGCGCTCCTGCATCCCCGACGGTCCCAAGGTAGGCTCCGTCTCCCTCTCGCCTCGCGGCGACTGGCGGATGCCGTCCGACATCGAGACCCCGTGGAAGTTGTGATGGTCGTTTAGTGCGCCTTTTCTAAAACATGCAGATATTCGATTGTTTTATCAGCGCGATGATTGCGGTTTTCTTCTTTGTCCGCTCTGAATCTTTGATAATCTTGCGAAAACATTTCGTAGTGTCCGTATCTTGACATTGTAGTTTCAATATCTTCTAAAGACATCAGTCCTTCATTATTGTATGACAGAAAGATGTATTTAAAATTCGCATTCTTGATTAAAGAATCGAAAGATGAAAGCACGTTTTTTTTCACACAATATAAGGACTTCAAATATTCCCGTAAACCGGTCTTGCCCTTTGGCAAGAATGGTTTATACTCCGCTATTGTATTAAGCAAATGATAATTGGCGCCATACTGCCGGGCATTATAAGGGGGGTCAAGATAAAGGATGTCGCCTTCTATTTTGTTTATAAGGATATTAGCGTCAGAGCAATATACTTCATGCGCCTTTTCGTTGACAGTATAAATGGCCGGAGTCAACGAAAGCGGCTTTTGAGCAGTCACTTTCAAATGTTTCAAGAAAGCACCATATACCGAGGCTGTATTGGCCACCTTGTCTGAACTTTCAAGAAGGCTGGCAAGCAAAAAGAAGTACATATCCTCCGAAACATAAGCGGAAGTTCTCCACTTCTCTATCTGCGCCCTTATCGCATCTATCTTCTTCCCGTTTTCATCAGAAAAATATTGTCGCCCGCTTCCACTGCCCTTGCAATAATTCCTGTATATGAATCCATCTTCATCTCCTTCCAGTTGATTCAACCGATTCAGAAGTTCTTCCTTCCCGTCGAGTTCAAGATGATTTCCGATATAATTGCGATTCAGAACATAACTATAGTATTCCCAATCGTTTGCAATTACTTTTCGCACATTAGGCTTAAACGACCGTCCAACGATGCCTGTCCCTGCAAAGATGTCACAAAATACTTTGTCGTGAAGATCTGTTCCAATAGTGTCTTCAATGGTTGTCTTCAAGAAAGGAAGAAGCGAATACTTGGAACCTATATAATTCATTGTGCCGTCATTACTCCTCTTCCGGATATAGTTTACTCATAATATACTCTGCCGTGTGTTCTGATGCCTCTTTGGACACTTTTTTAACGCAGGTTTTTCTATATTCAACCGGGTCATATTGATAGCAGCCCACACAGCCCAGCTCTTCAGTATAATTCTTGTCTCCAGCATAAAATGGGTACGGATTTCCCTTTATATTGGTCGCGTCCCATCGTTCATTCGACTGTTTACATTCCTTGCATATCTGGCGTTTTACATCATTGGCGGCTTTGCATAAAGGTTGAAAATCATCAAACCTCTGCGTGTTCGGATTTGAAACCCGCCAGTCTTCTTTACGGCCATCCTTATGGTCAACCTCTATTTTGGTGTTTTCAGAAAAGCCTTTTACTCCCAGCATTACGCATCGTTGCCTCTTGTAGAAGTCTTTTATATCTTTTCTGATGGATTGGCTGAAAGTATCTTCCTTTTTGAACCCATTCAACCTTACAGCGTCAATTGAATTTCCGGACGTAAGTGATTTGTCAAACTCCACATTGTATGTTTTTGCCAGCGTGGAACTTGTACGACACCAGCTGCCGCCGTTCCCGAGCTGTAGGTCAGCATAACGACCGGTGAATTCAGAGGAACGCACCCATCTGCTCACACCTTGTGCATCAGGAGCCGCCAATTCTATAAACAGTTCTGTTTTTGTCATATTAATCCACTTTCTTGAAGACAAAAATGTATTCGTGTTTGAAGAGGAAATAATCGCTTTGAAGGGCTCTGTATTTCCAGATATCCTGTGTTCCAAGTTTCCCTTTATTCCCCTCGATATTCTTGATGACAATGCCTTTCATTTTGACATTGAAGTTCTGTTTGATGATGTTCATCATATGGAAGGCCAACGGCACCACTTCACTTTGTTTATATATGTCCCCGCCTACTACCGCCAGATATTTCCCTTTCTTCAGATATGCTATCCCATTAGACATCGCAAGCCGGAATTTATCCAAGAATGTATCTAGATTTGATGTTTGAGAAAGGTCTCTTTTGTCTTGCGTAAACTTGACTATATCCCAATAAGGCGGGTGTGCTATCAAGAAATCAACCTTTTCAATTCCCCATTCCTTGCATACTCTGTCGGTTCCCTCTTTAAAAGATGCTTCATCCGTGACATCGCAATCGCAGATTGAATAACGGATGCTGTCACATCCTGCCATCTTTTCAGCAACATACTTTATAATCTGCTTATTGATATCAAAACCGATATAATCTCTCCCAAGAGTCTCGCACTCAAACAATGTAGTACCGCCCCCGGAAAACAGTTCCATTACAGTGTCGCCTTTTTGTGTATACCGTCTGATAAGCTGGTTGGGTATTTGCGGGATGAAATTACCATGATAAACATTAGCGTGCTTGCCAGTCTTATTTCGTTCATCAATAATCCACAGACTATCAACATTCAAGTCTGCCTCCTTCCAATTGTCTTTAGTTATTTTATCCACCTCCACTAAGAAATAAATGTTGAACAAAAGGTATTACATATTTCAAAGATACACAACTTTATCAAACAACCTGTATTTTGCCGACGAAAACTGTCAACAATGGGGCAACTTACAGGTCAGTCATTATTCATCTGCGTGATGTCCGGCTTGTGGCGCTCGGAGTCGCCGATGAGCCACTCGGCATAGTAGTCGGCCATCCGCCAGAAGAAGTACTCGCTCATATCCCCGAAACCGTGCCTCTGCCCCGGGAGGATCATCATATCGAAACGCTTGTTGGCGCGGATGAGAGCATCCGCGACGCGGATGGTGTGGGCAGGATGGACATTATTGTCGATATCCCCGTGGAATAGCAGCAGATGGCCCTTGAGGTTGCGGGCAAGCTCCTGATTGGTGTCGATGTGGTAGACGAAGGTGGTGTCGCCCTGGTCTATCTTCTCTAGCACCCCGTGATGCTGCTCGCTCCACCAGCGGTTGTAGATGCTGTTGTCGTGGTTGCCCGCGCAGGAGACCGCCACCTTGAAGAAGTCGGGGTATTTGAGGATTGCCGCCGTGCTCATAAAGCCGCCGCCCGAATGCCCGTGGATGCCCACTCTGTCCAGGTCGATGAACGGATACCTCGCCCCGAGCTGCTGGATGGCATACTTCTGGTCTTCCAGGCCGTAGTCGCGCAGGTTGCCGTAGCCGTAGTTGTGATACCACTTCGAGCGGTTCGGGTGGCCGCCCCTGTTGCCCACCGTGATGACGATGATGCCCAGCTGCGCCAGCCGGTCGGTGCGGGTGAATCCCTTGCTCCAGGAGATGTTGTTGGCCTCGACCTGAGGGCCCGGATAGACATAGTCGCAGATAGGATAGACCTTGGTGGAGTCGAAGTCGAACGGCTTGTACATCGCTCCGTAGAGGTCGGTGACTCCGTCGGCGGCCTTGACCTTGAAGCGCTCCGGGAACTTGTAGCCGGCCTCGAAGAGCAGGCTGAGGTCTGCGGTCTCCAGCTCGCGGATCTTTTTCCCGGAGGCGGAGAAGAGGGCCGCAGCCGGCGTGCAGTCCACGCGGGAGTAGTTGGCCACGAAATACTTGGCGTCGTCGCTGGCCGTGGAGAGCACGTCCATATCGTCCATATCGAGCTGCTGCAGCGCTCCGCCTCCCAGAGGGACGCGGAAGGTGTGCATCTGATACGGGTTCTCGTCCGGCTTGACCCCGCAGGCGCTCAGCAGGATGTAGCCTTCCTTCTCGTTGACTCCGAGGATGTCCTCGATATGGAACGCGCCGTCGGTCAGGTTCTTGATGAGGGCCCCGTCGGCGGAGTAGAGATAGAGGTTGGCCCAGCCGTTGCGCTCGGACCAGTGGATGATCTTCCTGCCGCCGTCGACAAGGTAAGGGGTACGGTATTCGATATAGGTCCGCTCCCTCTCGGAGATGATGGTGCGGGTGGAGTCGGAGCCGACGTCCACGCGGCAGAGGTCGAGCCGCTTGAGGTCGCGGCTTTGGCGGATGAGGTAGAAGCCGCCGTTGTCGCCCAGCCACTTGTTCTGCCAGAACTCCAGATAGCCGTCAGCCGCGGTCTTCCGCGCACTCAATACGTCGATCGCCTGGTCTTTGAAGGCACGGCACTTGATCTCCTGCGCAGTGGCGGCGCTGTTGCCTCCGGTCATCGTGAATAGATACAGATATCCTACCGCTCCCGGCTCGCCCGGCATCTGATATTTATAGGTCTCGAGCTCCGGACGCTTGGAGAGCGAGTTGATGACCCAGAAATCCTTGAGCGGACGGGTGTCGTACTTGGTGGTGGCGAAGTGCCGGGAGTCCGGAGACCATACCAGTTCGGCAGGATAGTGCCGCTTGGTCGTGTCCGTCTCGGTGTCGCCCGCGTAGCTGCCGTAGCCGTAGCCGAACTGGCGGATGCCGTCCAGGGTGAGGCGATGCTCGACGATGGTGCTGTCCTTCTCGTCCTTGGCCGCCTTGCGCAGGCTTGTGGAGTCCATCACCCAGAGGTTGGAGTTCTTGACGAATACCCCGAAACTGCCGTCAGGGGCGACTGAAGCCCAGTTCGGGTAGATATATTTCTTCTTGGCGACGGTGTCGAGCTTCTGTGAAGCGATGTCGTAGCGGAAGTAGGTGGTGTCGAGGTCGCCTCTGAGGCCGGAGACGATGCTGAAGCGGAACTCCCGGTCGTCCCTGAGCTCCAGATCCCGGAGCGAAAGGTGCTGCGCGTCAAAGGGATAGCGCACGGTCTCCGTGATCTGCTTCGCCAGCTCAGTCATATCGAACGCCTTGGTCTTCGTGCCCTTCGCCGGGTCTACGATGTAGTACTCAGTGCCCTGAGGGGTCTTCCAGCTGTACCAGAATCTGTCGCTGTCCCTGAACCAGTTGGGAGTAATCCGGGTGGAGAACACCATCTGGCCGACCTTCTTGGTGGTGAATCGCTCCGCGAGGGCGTAGTTGGCTTTCTGCTGCGCGAATCCGAGCGTGCAGAGCAGCAGCGCCGCAGAGAGCAATGTGGTTTTAGAATTCATATTATTTTCCTGTCAAATTGTAACTTATGCCGATTATCTGCTGACTTCCGCTGTACGAGCCGCTGTTGGAGTGGAAGACAAGTGCGAATTTCAACCTCAGGCAAGCTCCGAGCTGCGGCGCCCAGAAAACTTCCATCCGCTCGTAGTATCCGGACTTGCCGGACCCCTCGGCATCGATGCGGAAGAACGGGTCGGAGAAATAGAGCCTGTCGGCATACGGAGTGCCGCCGGTGTCGAGGCTGTTGTAGAGGGGAAGTATGTCTGAACCGTAATAGAAACTGTTGCTGATGCCGAAGTCGGAGCGCACGGCCTTGAGTGAGAGTTCCCCCAGCCCCGGGGTTTGGAAGTCCTTTGATACCTCCCTGTCGCGCTGGAGGGACTGTATCCAGCCGAGGCGCAGCGAGAATTCGCTAAAGAAGCGCCGCCCGCCTCCCAGCTCGAACTCCAGATAAGGCTCCGCGAGGATGTTGTCAGCCACCCCCGGCGCTTCGGCGGAGTTGGCAAGGTGCATCATATAGCCGTTGTAGCCTATCTTGAGCCACTTGAGCGGCTTCAGATGCCCGGCGGAGAAGAGCAGGAACTGTTCCTTGATGTCAGGCGCGGCCCCGTGCTTCCCGAGCCAGTCGCAGCCGAGCTCTATCCGGCCTCTGTCGCCGTCCAGACTCAGCAGCAGGCCCTCCATATAGGGGTCGTACCAGCAGCGGCGCTCGGAGAAGAATGCCGTGGACCAGCTTTCGCGGCTCGCGCTGCGTGGGAAAATGCCGCCTGTGAGCCCGAAGACGAGGTCTTCGTCAAGTTCGCGCTCATAGCCGTACCAGAAGAAGACGTCCCTGCCAACTCCGGCCCCGCCGTTCTTGACAGAACCGAAATCCCGGCTGAACGACAAGCCTCCCACAAGCGTATGGCGGGACTTGTAGAAGCCCGTGATGAAACCTATCGAGGGGTCAATCCTCGCGCCGAATATGGTGCCGGAGGGGGAGAGTTCCTCCAGGGTGTACTCCCTGTTGTCGAAGCGCAGGTCGAAGCCGACGTCATAGAAAAGCCGCGGCCTGTAGGTGGAAAAGCCGCCGCTGCCGGGCCGCTGTCCGGCAAGGCACTCCGCGCCGTTGCCGAGCAGCAGGGCGGAGAGAAGAATAGATATGGAGTGTAGCCTCATCCCGTGGATTATCCGATTTGGCCTATAAAGTTATCATAATTTATACGATTTCCCTAACTTTGCCGAGAAAAACGAATTCTGTACAATGAAACGGACAATATCATCACCCAAGGCCCCGGCAGCGGTAGGGCCGTATTCACAGGCGGTTGAACTCAACGGAACGCTCTTCATCTCCGGGCAGCTCCCTCTCGACCCGGTCAGCGGCGAAATGCCGCAGGGCGTCGAGGCCCAGACCCGCAGGAGTCTGGACAACATAGGCTTCATCCTCGAGGAGGCCGGCCTCGGATACGGAGACATCGTCAAGACGACCGTGCTGCTGGACGACATCGCCGACTTCGGCGCGATGAACGCGGTCTATGCCGAATACTTCAAGGGCGACAAGCCGGCCCGCGTATGCTACGAGGTGGCCGCGCTGCCGAAAGGGGCGAAAGTCGAGATCGAGGCCATAGCCGGCCGATAGCGATGGAAGAATACCTCCGGAGGACCACTCTCCTCGTGGGGGAGGATGTGCAGGAGGCGATTTGCAGCACTCGCGTCATCCTCTTCGGAGTCGGAGGGGTGGGCAGCTGGTGCGCCGAAGCGCTTGTACGCTCCGGTGTACGAGACCTCACGACGGTGGACTTCGACACGGTCAGCACCAGCAACGTCAACCGCCAGCTGATGGCGACTTCCGGCACCGTGGGCCGCTCCAAGGTGGAGGCGCTCAGGGAGAGGCTGCTGGATGTCAGCCCGGACGCAAGAATCACCGCCCTGTGCAGCCACTACTCGGCGGAGACCGCCGCCGGTTTCGCGCTGGATGACTACGACTATGTGATCGACGCCATAGATTCTCTTAAAGACAAGGCATATCTCATCAGGCGCGGGATGGAAGTCCGGGGAGTGTTCTTCTCCTCCCTCGGAGCCGCGCTCAAACTGGACCCCACCCGCATCAGGGTCGGCAACTTCTGGAAGGTCAGGGACTGCCCGCTGGGCGCCGCGCTCCGCAAGAAGCTGCGCCGCGAGGGCGGGATCAGGGAGCGGTCTTTCCTCTGCGTCTACGGAGACGAGGTGCTGGACAACAGGGGACTGGAGGCCGCCGGCCGCGAGGCCCTGGACGAAGAGGCCGCCGCATCGGGCAAGGCCGTCGTCAACGGCACCGCCGCCCACATTACCGCCATCTTCGGAATGACTCTGGCCGGCCTGGTACTCAAGGATATCTACGACAGGACCCTCTCTCAGAAGAGATAGCCGCTGTTGATGTAGAGGGCTCCGCCGCCGTCCTGACCCCGGAGAGGGTTGCTCTGCGAGTAGAAGCGGCTGATTGGAGTGCCGTATTCGAAGGCGAGGATGAAATTCTCGTTAAGAATGATACGCAGACCTGCTCCCACCGTGATGTGCGGACTGTCCTTGCCCTGGCCATGCGACATATATTCAAGGTAAGAGGCTTTGTCCTCCTCCTTGCCCCGGAAGCTCATATCCCGCCCTCGGGTGGCCATCGCCCCGTCGCTGAACGCGCTGACACCCAGCGAGATGTTCTGATTGAAAAGCTGCGTGCGGTAGAATCTCCAGCGGAATTCGGCGTTGTAGCTCGCCATATCGAGCCCCGCGACCCTGTTGCGCATTATCCCCCTCACGGTGCGGTATCCCCCCATCCCGTCACGGTCGCAGCTCTCTCCCATCACGGTGATGAACGGCAGCACATAGTACGGCGCGTCGTTCCCGAAATTGCCCTCGTAGTTGAGCCTGTAGGCGAAAGTCAGCACATCGTGCCCGATCAGGGGCAGGTACTGCCTGAAAGTGAGCGAGTAGCGGTAGAACGGGCTGGTGGTGCCGAGCCAGCGCGGCGCGAGGGTGAGATGCCCCTCGGCCCAGATGCCCCTGGTGGGCGCCCCCTCCTTGTCGCGGCTGTCATAGACCATACCAAGCCTGACGCTGCTTACGAAGCCCCCTTCGGCTTCGTCATCGCCGATCAGACCCCATTTGCGGTAATTCTCGTACAGAGTAGGCACCGAATCCGGGAATACATTGTAGTCGGCCTTACCTTTGTTGATGCTCGCCCTGTCGATTACTCCCTGCCTGATCCACCTCAGATGGTAGCCGGCCTCCCAGGAGAGGTGCTCGGCAATCTCGCCGATGAAGTCGGTCTTGGCCATAATCTGGTAGCGTCCGGACCTGTAGTAGGGGGTGTAGAGATAGTTCTCAGGGTCTTTGGCCCCCTTTGAGTTGGCCTTGCCGAGCCGGACGCGGTCATAGTCGTAGTAGGCCTCGTATCCGTTGAATCCGTAGAAGTCCAGCGCCTTGTCCACCGTCGCCACCAGCGAGGCCGACAGGCGGACTCCCGGGATCATCTTCTTGTTGTCGTACATCAGGAAGTACTGCTGCGAACCTTTCGTGAAGAGGGACACTTCGAGGTAAGTCTTCGAGTTGTAGTTGGGATAGACCGTGCCGTCGCCGTAGTCGAAGAGGTTGGCGAAGCCCCCGTACTGCAGCCCCTTGTCTGCGTCGAACGCCAGAATAGGGAAAGGGAGGAGGTTGTAGCCTTCCTTGGCTATGTCCTGCTTCTGGGCTGCAGCGGGGAGGCAGAGCGCGACGGACAGCAAGAGAGAAAAAATCCGTTTCATTTCAGGTCTGTTAGGAGGTCCTTTAAGAAGTTGTGTATAAAGCTGAAAACATAGTAGAACGGCAGAAATACCGGGAGCAGCAGCCGGCAGGCGTAGTAGACCGTGTGAGTCCAGGCCTTGTCCTCGAAGCCGGCGAGGATGATGCGTGCGGGAAGCCATATCGGGGCGGAGGCGAGAGCAAAGAAGGGATAGAGCGGCAGCATAGGAAGGGCCGCGAGCAGCCTCAATGCAATCTTGCCGTGCTCCCGCTCCGGCAGGCAGTCCGTGAGGGCGAGGTCGCGCTCGTGAAGTTCGGTACAGAGTTCGTGATAGATGTCCACTTCCGGCTTGCCGGAGCTGAACGCCTCACGGATGTCGATGGGCTTCCCGATCCGTATAGCGGCACGGCCTCCCTGACGGAAGAAGTAGTCGTAGTCTATGCCCACCGGCACCACGCTCACCGGCCCTTCCAACTCATCGCAGGCCATCTTGGCTATGCGGAAGAGCCCTTTCTTGACCGGCATCATCCCGCGCTCCGCCCTGTGCGTGCCCTCGCTGAAGAGGCAGAAAGGTACTCCGTGGCCGAGGCAGTCGATGATCTCCTCGAATGTCTCCCAGTTCTTCGCGACTTCGTGCAGACCGTCCCGCTCTCGTGCGAGCGGAAGTATCCTGAGCCAGCGGAGGATGGAGGCGATGCGCGGCCTGCGGAAGATGTCGGCCCTCGCGCCGAAGCCTGTCGGCCCTTTGCGGAGCAGCAGCACCAGCAGCGGGTCCATCAGCGCCGCCCTGTGGTTGGGTGCGAGCAGCACCGCACCCTCGCGGGGCAGATTCTCAAGCCCGACGATGTCGATGCTGCGGAACGAGGCCCTCGTGCAGAAGTCCACATAATGCCTGCAGAAGTCGTAGCCGGAGTTCTTTTCCCAGATGCGCCTCATCCCTTAAGAACTTTGCGGGAGTCACGCAGCCTGAAGAGTCCGCAGACGGTAAGGCCGCTGATTATGTGCCAGATGCCCCACCAGGCAGTAATCACGAGCGTGCCTCCGTGGGCGGGAAAGTTGGCGAAGATCGTGGTCCCGAGCAGCAGCACGAGCCCGAGCCCGCTGTTCTGTATTCCGGTCTCGATGGTGAGTGTCCTGCGGTCACGGTCGGAGACCCCGAACGCCGAGCCTGCGGCGAAGCCGATGCCGAGCGCGAGCAGGTTGTGGATGAACACCACTATGAATATGTACTTGATGCATTTGAGGAACGCGCTGATGTTGCCCATAAACGCGAGTACGACCATCGCCACGAAAAACGCGAGACTGAGCCACTGGAGCGGCTTCTTCAGCTTTTCGGCAACTTTGGGAAGGTAGTGCGCGGTCAGCACTCCGAGCGTGAGAGGCACTCCGAGCAGGATGAATATGGTCTTGAACACGTCCCAGAGCGGGATTGCGAGCTGCGGCACCTCTCCGGGGATGTTGGCGAAGTGGAGGTAGAGGTTGCCGTAGAGCCAGAAGTTGAACGGGGTCATCAGTATAGCGAGCGCCGTGCTGATGGCCGTGAGGCTCACGGACAGCTCGATATTGGCGCGGGAGAGCGAACTCATAAAGTTGGAGATGTTGCCTCCCGGGCAGGCCGCCACCAGTATCATCCCCATCGCCATAGTCCAGGAGATGTGATGCCCGAGCGCGAGCGCCAGCAGGAAGGTGAATAGCGGCAGCAGTATGCACTGGCAGCATACTCCGAGTATCACGGACTTGGGCTTGCGGAATACTTCTATAAACATCCTCGGCTTGATCCCGAGCGCCACCCCGAACATCACGAACGCCAGAATGATGTTGATCGTGTTCATCCCCCCGGCGTTGAGGGTCACGTCGATACTGTCAATCGCGGCAGCAGTTTCAGTACTTATCATCTGTTTTTTGAAAATTTCGGCAAATTTACCACAAATCAACCATAATTGCTCACTATTCTCTCAAAGTAACAGTGAAAAATGTTTTTGTTTCGCGCGGTTGCACGATGTTCGGGATAATTGGGTAAATTTGTACCCGATGGAAAACAACCCGTAGAAACACTATTTACCTTATGCACAATATCAATCGAATTCTGCTGGGCCTATGCGCCCTGCCAATCCTCGCCTGCTCCCACAAGACGGAGGCGGGCGACGCCTTTTACACATTGACGAACGATGCCGGGATGCAGGTGAGAGTCACCAACTTCGGCGGACGTATCAGCTCCATCATAGTGCCTGACCGTGACGGAGTGTTCAGAGATGTCGTGCTCGGCTTCGACAAGGTGGATGATTACTATCCGGAGAATCACCAGAGCGACTTCGGGGCCTCCATCGGACGCTACGCAAACCGCATCGCAGGGGCGAAGTTCTCCCTCGACGGCACGGAGTACAGCCTGTCGGCCAATGACCACGGCAACTGCCTCCACGGAGGAGTGACCGGCTGGCAGTACCGGCCGTATGAAGTGGTGGAGGCCGGCGCGGACCATATCAAACTCAAGATCGTCTCCGCAGACGGGGACAACGGCTTCCCGGGAGAGGTCACCGCCTATGTGACCTACACCCTCACGGCGGACAACAGGGTCGATATCGCGTATTCCGCGACGACCACGGCCCCGACCGTGATCAATATGACCAACCACACGTATTTCAACCTCAGCGGCGACCCGTCCGGAAGCATAGTGGACGACCTGCTCTACGTCAACGCTTCCGAGTTCACCCCGATCGACCGGATCTGCATCCCTCTCGGGGAGAACATACCGGTGGAGGGCACGCCTATGGACTTCCGTACTATGCACAGGATAGGCGAGCGCATCGGCGAGACGGACTATGAGCAGATACGCAACGGCAACGGCTACGACCACAACTGGGTGCTCGACACCAAGGGCGACGACTCCATCGTGGCCGCGACCCTGTACTGTGAGAAGACCGGCATCGCGATGGACGTCTATACCGACGAGCCGGGCGTACAGGTATATACCGGCAACTTCCTCAACGGCAGGATTGTCGGCAAAGGGGGCAGCATCTACAACCGCAGGGCCGGCATCTGCCTCGAGACCCAGCACTATCCCGACAGCCCCAACAGGCCGCTCTGGCCGTCCGTCGTGCTCCGTCCGGGCGAGACCTACAGCAGCCACTGCGTATATGCGTTCTATGTCAAATAATTGAATATAAGTTTCGCACTTGCGTAACACGGATTTTTGAGGCCCGCAGGGCCGAAAGTAAGTCCCTTTCCCGAGGAAAGGGATTTAGGGAAAGGGTAACGTAATAAGATTGTGCGGGAGGGAAAAGTTTCGCAAGTACCTGCACAATGCTCGTTTGACAATAAAGTTTATTACTTGCGAAACTTGAGCAAATGAATATGAGTATATTTGAACAGATAGCGGCATCCGGATTCAAGACGGTGGACCTCGTCATCGTGCTTGCATACCTCGCCGTGTTGATTTCCCTCGGACTCTTCCTGGGCCGCAACAAGAAAGGCAAGGAGAAGTCCGCAAGCGACTACTTCCTTGCAGGCAACACGCTGACCTGGTGGGCGGTGGGAGCCTCCCTCATCGCGGCAAACATCTCCGCCGAGCAGTTCATCGGGATGTCCGGCACCAGCTACGCCGACGGCATCGCGACTGCGGCCTACGAGCTTATGGCTGCGGTGACGCTGGTCGTCATCGGCAAGTTCCTGCTGCCTACGATGCTCAAGCAGAAGATCTTTACCATCCCGCAGTTCCTGCGCGAACGCTACAACGACGGAGTCGGACTGGCGTTCTCGATTCTCTGGCTCTTCCTCTACGTCTTCGTCAACCTGACTTCCGTGGCCTGGCTCGGGGCGCTCGCCATCGAGCAGATACTCGGACTTCAGGGCGCGGTGCTCCAGATAGGGAGTTTCAGCGTATCGATGAGGCTGGTTATCATTCTCTTCCTCTATGTCATCGCCGGAGTCTATTCCATCTACGGCGGCCTCGCTTCCGTGGCCTGGACTGACGTGCTGCAGGTCTTCTTCCTCGTGGGAGGCGGCCTCGTGACCGCATACTTCGCCCTGACCGCCGTCGGCGACGGCTCGGGCGCTCTCGCCGGTCTCAACAATATTTTCACCGACCTCACCACCGGCGACCATCTCAATGACGGACACCTCCACCTCGTGACCCAGCAGAGCCACGGCGAGAGCGCGTTCGCCAACGTGCCGGGCATCGCCGCAGTAGTTGGAGGAGTGTGGCTCACCAACCTCGGCTATTGGGGCTTCAACCAGTATATCATCCAGAAAGGACTCGCCGCCAAGAGCGTCAGCGAAGCCCAGAAGGGCCTCATCTTCGCCGGCTTCCTCAAGATATTGATTCCTTTCATCGTGGTGCTTCCGGGCATCTGCGCCTACTATATCTCCATCCATCCTGAATTGCTCGCGGGCCTCAAGGGCTCCATCAACGTGGCCGACGACGCCTATCCTTGGCTCGTCCGCAACTTCACTCCGACCGGAGTCAAGGGCCTTACTTTCGCCGCCCTCGCAGCGGCGATCATCTCCTCGCTCGCCTCGATGTTCAACAGCACTTCCACCCTCTTCACGATGGACATATACAAGAAGTACATCAACAAGGGGGCCGATGACAGAAAGCTCGTCCGCGTGGGCCGTCTGACCTCGCTCGCGGCCCTGGTCATCGCAGCCATCGCGGTGGAGCCTCTCCTCGGCGGACTTGACCAGGCGTTCCAGTACATTCAGGAGTATTCAGGCTTCATCTATCCGGGCATCATCGTCGTATTCGGCCTCGGACTCCTCTGGAAGAGGGCTTCCAGCCGCGCCGCCGTATGGACCGCCATCATCACCATCCCGCTCGGGGTTCTCTTCAAGATATTCCTCGGCGGCGTGCCGTTCCAGCTCCGCGCCGGCTACATTTTCATAATCCTCCTCGCGTTCTTCGTGACGCTCTCGCTGCTCGACAGGAAGTTCGTCTCCGTCGAGCTGCCGGAGCAGAGGGATCGCAACGCTATGGTCAAATGGGCCGGGATTCTCGGAGGCACGGGTCTCTTCTTCGTGCTGACGGCTCTGGTCGTCGTCATCTGGGGAGCCTGCCTGCCTGACGGTGCCACGCCGGACAACAACGCTATCGCCTATCTCAACGACATAGGCTTCCAGGCCTTCATATTCTTCGGCGTGCTGGTGGGATGTCAGGCCATCTGGCTCTACAGCAACTCCCGTGACCGCAAGGCTGACCCTAAGGCTCTGCCTGTCGACCTCAGTCTCTTCCGCACGAGCAAAGCATACAACGCCTGGTCTGCGGTGATCATCCTCATCGTGGCCGCCCTCTATATAATCCTCTGGTGATATGCTTGAAGAACTCAAAAAGAAAGTCTGCGAGGCCAATCTCGCGCTCGTGCGCCACGGCCTGGTGATATTCACCTGGGGCAACGTCTCCGCCATCGACCGCGAGAGCGGATATGTGGTCATCAAGCCGTCAGGTGTCAGTTACGAGGGTATGCGGCCTGAGGATATGGTGGTAGTGGACCTTGACGGCAAGATTGTCGAAGGCTCGCTCCGCCCCTCCTCCGACACCCCTACGCATCTTGTGCTGTACCGCTCCTTCAGAGAGATAGGTGGAGTGGTGCATACGCACTCCACTTATGCCACCGCCTGGGCGCAGGCCGGCAGGGACATCCCGAACATAGGCACTACCCACGCGGACTACTTCCACGACGCCGTGCCTTGTACCGCCGATATGACCGCGTCCGAGGTGGGGGGGGATTACGAACTGGAGACCGGCAATGTGATTGTCCGCCGCTTCGAGGGTCTCAATCCGGTGCATACCCCGGGAGTGCTGGTCAAGAACCACGGCCCGTTCACCTGGGGGAAGGACGCAGCCGGGGCGGTGCACAATGCCGTCGTGCTGGAGCAGGTGGCGAAGATGGCGTATATCGCCTACGGGGTGAACCCGTATCTCACTATGAATCCGCTGCTCGTGGAGAAGCACTTCTCCCGCAAGCACGGCCCGAACGCTTATTATGGACAAACTAAAAAGAAATGACAGTATGATAAAGGCATTTGAAAATCTTGAAGTATGGTTCGTGACCGGAGCGCAACTCCTCTATGGCGGAGACGCCGTGGTGCAGGTGGACGGTCACTCGCAGAAGATGGTGGACGGGATGAACGCCTCCGGGCTGCTCCCGATACGGCTGGTATATAAAGGTACGGCCAACTCCTCCGCCGAGGTTGCGGATGTGATGGCGCGCGCCGAGGCCGAGCCGAAGTGTGTGGGCGTGATCAGCTGGATGCACACTTTCTCGCCTGCCAAGATGTGGATACACGGGATGCAGAAGCTCCGCAAGCCGCTGCTCCACCTCCATACCCAGTTCAACGAGGAGATACCTTGGGAGACGATGGATATGGACTTTATGAACCTCAACCAGAGCGCCCACGGCGACCGTGAGTTCGGACATATCCTCGCCCGTATGCGCAAGAACCACAAGACCGTGGTCGGCTATTGGAAGGACCCCAAGACTCTGGAGCACATCGCCGTGTGGGAGAGGGTGGCCGCAGCCTGGGCCGACGCCCGGGACTGCCGCATCATCCGCTTCGGCGACCAGATGAACAACGTGGCCGTGACCGACGGCGACAAGGTCGAGGCCGAGATGAGGCTCGGCTACCACGTGGACTATATGCCGTTCAGCGAAGTGGTGCCTTATTTCGATGCCGTGGCCGATGCCGACGTGGATGCTCTCGTGGGCGAGTATTTCTCTCTCTATGAACACGATGCATCCCTTGAAGACAAGTCCGGCACGGCGTACAGGAAAGTCTGGAACTCCGCCAAGGCCGAGCTTACCCTGCGTGCGGTGCTCAAGGCGAGCGGAGCCAAGGGGTTCACCACCAACTTCGACGATCTCGGAGATGTCGATGTGGAGAAGACCGGACGCGGCTTCGACCAGATACCGGGCCTCGCTTCCCAGAGGCTTATGGCCGAGGGCTACGGCTTCGGCGCGGAGGGCGACTGGAAGACCGCCGCTCTCTACCGCACGGTATGGTATATGGGTCAGGGCCTGCCGAAGGGCTGCTCTTTCCTGGAGGACTACACCCTCAACTTCGACGGCGAACGCTCCGCCATCCTGCAGTCGCATATGCTGGAAGTCAGTCCGCTGATTGCCGCTTCCCGTCCTCGTCTGGAGGTCCACGAACTTGGCATCGGGGTGCGCAAGACCCCTACGGCCCGGCTCGTCTTCACCAGCAAGACCGGTGCCGGAGTAGCCGCCACTATTGTGGATATGGGCAACCGTTTCCGCCTCATCGCAGCCGATGTGGAGTGCATCAAGCCTAAGCCGCTGCCAAAGCTCCCCGTGGCATCCGCGCTCTGGATACCGCAGCCGGACTTCGAGACAGGGGCAGCCGCCTGGATCATCGCCGGAGGCACCCACCACTCCGCGTTCTCATATGACCTCAGTGCCGAATACTGGGAGGACTATGCCGAAATCGCCGACATCGAGATGCTGCACATCGGCAAGGACACCAGCATCTCCGAGTTCAAGAAGGAGCTGCGCTTCAACGAGGTATATTATCTGCTGAACAAAGCTCTCAAATAATGGACACAGCTGAACTCATCAGGGCCGGGAAGGCCGTCCTCGGCATAGAGCTCGGCTCCACCCGCATCAAGTCGGTCCTTATCGACGCGGACAACCGTCCCGTCGCACAGGGCAGCCACGAGTGGGAGAACCGGCTTGAGAACGGACTCTGGACCTATTCCGTCGAGGAAATCTGGCGGGGGCTGCGGAGTTCGTATGCCGACTTGAGGGCAAATGTCAA
The DNA here is from genome assembly GCA_963643555.1 of Acetatifactor sp. Lineage (GTDB taxonomy): Bacteria > Bacteroidota > Bacteroidia > Bacteroidales > UBA932 > Cryptobacteroides. Next base: position 20,751 of record CAVILJ010000009.1, on the reverse strand, counting down.
GTCCGAGTACGGCGTTGAGCTTGAGAGGCTTGAGGCTATCGGGGTCAGCGCTATGATGCACGGCTATATGCCTTTCGGCGCTGACGGCGGAATCCTCGTACCTTTCCGCACCTGGAGAAACACCAACACCGGCGCTGCCGCAGCCGAGCTTTCGCGCCTCTTCGACTTCAACATCCCGCTCCGATGGAGCATCTCGCATCTCTACCAGGCCATCCTCAACGGGGAGGAGCATATCGCGAAGATCGATTTCATAACCACGCTCGCGGGCTATATCCACTGGAGGCTCACCGGTCGCCGCGTGCTCGGTGTGGGGGATGCATCAGGGATGCTTCCGGTCGACTCGCAGACCGGCGGCTACCGCGCCGATATGGTCGGGAAGTTCGACTCACTCGTAGCTCCGCACGGCTTCACTTGGAAGCTTCGCGACATCCTCCCGGAGATACTGCCTGCGGGTGCTGACGCCGGCTCTCTTACGGAGGAGGGCGCAGTGCTGCTCGACCCGTCCGGCAGTCTCAAGGCCGGAGTGCCGCTCTGCCCTCCGGAGGGCGATGCCGGCACCGGTATGGTTGCCACCAACGCCGTGCGTCCGCGCACCGGCAATGTCTCCGCCGGCACTTCTTCGTTTTCGATGATTGTGCTGGAAAAGGCCCTGAGCCGTCCGTATGAGGTGATCGATATGGTCACGACCCCGTCCGGCAGCCCTGTGGCGATGGTCCACTGCAACAACTGTACTTCCGAGCTGAACGCCTGGGCGGGACTCTTCAGGGAGTACCGTCAGCTGCTCGGGCTGGACGGCGATATGGGGGAGGTGTATGGGGCGCTCTACAGACACGCCCTTGAGGGCGATGCCGACTGCGGCGGACTCGTTGCCTACAACTATGTCTCCGGCGAGCCGGTGGCCGGATTTGCAGAGGGCCGTCCGCTCTTCGTGAGGTCGGCCGCTGACAAATTCAATCTTGCCAACTTCTTCCGCTCCCAGCTCTACGCTTCCGTCGCCGTACTCAAGATAGGCAACGACATACTCTTCGGACAGGAGGGAGTCCGCGTGGACAGGATCACCGCCCACGGCGGACTCTTCAAGACCCCGGGAGTGGGGCAGAGGGTGCTCGCCGCGGCTCTCGATTCGCCGATCTCCGTGATGGAGACTGCAGGCGAGGGAGGCGCGTGGGGCATTGCCCTGCTCGCCCGCTATCTCGTCGACGGACAGGGACTCAGGCTTGAGGATTATCTCGACACAAAGGTGTTCGCAGGCAACGCCGGTAGCGAGATTGCGCCGTCCGCGGAGGATGTGGCGGGGTTCGAAGCCTATATGGCCCGGTACAGAGCCTGCCTGCCTGTTGAGGAGGCCGCAGTCAAGGCCAAGAGATAAGATGGCGCAGCTTTGGGACCCCCTGCGCCGCAGGAACGTCACTGCCACAGCCGAAGAACGGGTGCGGCAGTGGTTTATCGTGCAGCTCCGCGACGTCTTCAAGGTGCCGATGCATCTGATGATGAGCGAGGTGGGGTTCCGCTTCGGCGACAAGCCCTATAGGGCTGACATAATCATCTATGACAGAGAGGCTTCCCCGCTTGCTGTAGTGGAGTGCAAGCGCCCGGAGGTGGAGCTCTCTTCGAGGGTGGCCGAGCAGGCGATGCGGTACAATTCGGTGCTCGGGGTAAGATTTCTGATGCTTACAAACGGAAATTTGACCTATATTTACACCCTGAAAGAGGGAGTGTTCGTGCCCTGCGACCATATTCCCTCTTATGAAGAGATGATATGTCAACGATAACAGCACAGTTCCTCCGGAAAGACATCTTCCGCATAGTCGGAGAGGTTGCAGCACAGCAGAAAGTCCGCGCATTCGTGATAGGCGGCTATGTGCGCGACTGCTTCCTCGGCAGGCCCTGCAACGATATAGATATAGTGGTGGAGGGCAGCGGCATCGACTTCGCGCAGGCGGTGGGGGAGAGGCTGCACAGGAAAGTCTCATACTTCAAGAACTTCGGCACCGCGATGCTGCGTTTCGAGGGCGACGAGGTGGAGTTCGTGGGGGCGCGCAGGGAGTCCTACCGGCGCGAGTCCCGCAAGCCCATAGTCGAGGACGGCACTCTGGAGGATGACCAGATGCGCCGCGACTTCACCATCAACGCGATGGCATTCTCCCTGCAGCAGGATGATTTCGGTGCGCTGGTGGATCCGTTCGGGGGCATCAGAGACCTCGCGGCGGGCATAATCCGCACCCCGCTCGACCCTGACACGACCTACTCCGACGACCCGCTCCGGATGCTCCGCGCCGTGAGGTTCGCCGCCAAGCTCTCCACTCCGGAGAGGACTTTCGAGATTGTCCGGGAGTCCATAGATTCGATGCGGAGGATGGCGGAGCGGCTCAAGATACTCTCCCGCGAGAGGATAGCGGAGGAGCTCGACAAGATGCTCGTGACTCCGAGGCCCTCGGTCGCGTTCCGTCTTATGGACAGCGCCGGACTCCTGCCATATATTCTTCCGGAGCTTTCCGCCCTCAAGGGCGTGGAGACCGTCGACGGACGCGGCCACAAGGACAACTTCGCACACACTCTGGCGGTCACGGACAACATCCGCCCGGAAGACGTCGCCCCGCAGGAGGGCCGCGACCACCTGCTCTGGCTGCGCTGGGCCGCCCTGCTGCACGATATAGGCAAGCCGGCGAGCAAGCGCTACGACAAGTCGCTCGGCTGGACTTTCCACGGACACGACGTGATCGGGGCGAGGATGGTGCCGCCGATTTTCCGCAGACTGGCTCTCTCGATGGACGAGATGAAGTATGTCGCCAAGCTGGTGCGGCTTCACCTGAGGCCCATCGCACTGGTGGACGACGGGGTGACGGATTCCGCGGTGAGGCGGCTGCTCTTCGACGCGGGGGACGACATCGACGACCTGATGCTGCTCTGCAACGCCGACATCACCTCCAAGAACGAGGCCAAGGTCGCCCGCATCCGGGCCAATTTCGAGCTCGTGAAGCGCAAGCTGGTGGAGGTGGAGGCCAAGGATGCCATACGCAACTTCAAGAACCCGATCAGCGGAGAGTATGTGATGCAGGTCTACGGCATCCCGCCGTGCCACGAGATCGGGCAGCTCAAGGAGATGGTCAAGGAAGCCATACTTGACGGGCTGATAGGCAACAACTTCGAGGAAGCCGACGTCTATATGCGCCGCCGTGCGCCGGAGTTGGGACTCAAGGCTGCAGATGAGGGATAAATATATAGAATATATACGCTCCGTGCGCCGTTTCTCCGTGCGCACCTGCGAGATTTACGGCGGGGTTCTCGACGGGTACTTGTCTTTCTGCGGTTTCGACCCATCGGAGGACATCGCCTCTTATATGAACGTGCAGAGCATAAGGGCCTACGAGGTGCATCTGATGGACGGGCGGCGGGAGAGTCCCCGGACGGTTGCCCTGCACCTCAGCGTGCTGAGCGGCTTCTGCCGTTTCCTTATCCGGGAAGGCCGGCTGTCCTCCAACCCGGTGAGGCTCGTGCACAAGCCCAGGCAGGAGAAGCGGCTTCCCGAATTCTTCCGTCAGGACGCGATGGAGGAATATTTCCGCCGCACCGCCGGAGTGCCGGAGTTCGGCTCGTATGAGGATATGCTCCATCGGCTGATAATCAGCATACTGTACAGTACGGGGATGAGGCGTGCGGAGCTGATCTCGTTGGACCGGGACTCCGTGGATATGACGCGCAGAGTGGTAAGGGTGCTCGGAAAAGGCTCAAAGATGCGGGAAATTCCGCTTACCGATACGCTTTGTAAGGAAATTTCGCTATATTTACAATCGCAGAGCTCTTTGAAAAGTGCGGATCTTCGACCTGAAGCGCCGCTTCTGCAGACCCCCGCAGGCGGAAGACTCTATCCGGTCTTCGTCGACAGGGCGGTCAAGAAGGAACTGGGCGCGACGGGAGGCGTCGGCGGAAGAAAGTCGCCACACACCCTGAGACACACGCTCGCCACCGAACTTCTCGAGGGCGGGGCGGATCTCAACTCCATCAAGGAACTTCTCGGGCATTCTTCGCTTGCGGCGACCCAGGTCTATACGCACAATTCCATAGAGCGTCTGCGGACAGTTTATAAAAACGCCCATCCCAGGGCTAAAAACGGAGGTAAAAATGGAGATTAAACTTAAAGCTTTGAAGTTCGACGCCGGTGAGAGGCTCACCGCATTCGTCGAGAAGAAGGTCGCGCGTCTCGCCAAGTTCTTTGACGGCGTGGCGGAAGAGGCCGAGGTGTCGCTTGAGGACATCAAGGAAGGCAAGAAAGCGAGAATCCAGATCCGCATCCCGGGCGAGAGTCTCATCATCGAGCGCGTCGCCGACACTTTCGAGAACGCCATCACCGAGTGCGTGGACGCGATGAAAGAGAAGCTCACCCGCACCAAGGAGAAAAAATACGAGAAATAGTCCTTAAATATTCAGAATCCTGGCGCAGAGCTCGATGAGGAGCTGGTCGGCAGGGATCTGGACACCGTCCCCTCCCTTTGCGAGGTAGTCATATCTGCACAGAAGCGATATCACTGCCATCGTCTTGGGGAGGGGATAGTTCTTGACGGCGGTGTCGTATTCGGAGTAGAAGTAGGGACTTACCCCGGCGAGGGCTTTGGCCTTGTCCTCCGGAGAGGGGCGCGGGGAGCGCATCAGCAGGGCTTCATACTTCAATACCCTGCTGAAACTCAGATAGATGGCGCTTATCGCGGCAGGAGGGTAGAAGCGGGGTTCCGAGCCGATGTTGGCGGCAACCTTCAGGGCCTTGGCCGCATCCCTGTATGAAAGGGCCTTGGTGAGCTCGAACACGCTGAACTGCCGGGAGATGCCCACGTTCCTCTCTATATCGTCGACGCTGACGGCACCCGCCCCCTCCGGGAGATTCCGGAGCATCTTGTCGGTCTCCACCGCAATCTTCGAAAGGTCAGTGCCCGCATATTCGGCGAGCAGCGCCGCAGCCGCCGGATCAATCTGAAGTCCGCGCCCGGCAAAATATGAGGATATCCATCGCGGCATCTCGTAGTCCCGGAGCAGGGGCGAATCCACCACCGTCCCGCATTTGCTGACGGCCTTGTAGAGCGCGCGCCTCTTGTCCACGCCGGCCCCGTGCAGCAGTATCACCAGCACGGTGCTGTCCAGCGGGTCGCTGCAATAGACGGAGAGTTCCTCCAACCCGTCCATCGTCTGGGCCTCCTTGAGCACCACCAGCTGCCGCTCCGCCATCATCGGATAGCGTCTCGCGGCGGAGATGAGCTGCTCGGCAGTGACGTCACCTCCGTAGCAGACCGTCTCGTTGAAGTCCTTCTCCTCCTCCGGGATGCAGTGCTCGAGTATCTCGCGGCAGACCAGTTCGGGATAGTAGGGTTCATCTCCCATCAGCAGATAGACGGGCGAGAACTTCCCGCTCCGGATTTCCGTTACAACTTGTTTGCACAATGTTTCAATATTGACGGATGCCTTGGCCATAGGTTGCGAAATTACTCAAAATTATCCTATTTTTGCATAAAACGAATCACACAATTATGAACAAATTAAGCACTCTCATCCTCGCAGGTCTGTGCCTGCTCGCGCCTGCGGCTCTCAACGCCCAGGACGCTACAATCAAGATCCACGATGCCGGCACCGGCGTCACCATTCCCGCAGAGATTTACGGACAGTTCTCCGAGCATCTCGGACGCTGCATCTACGGCGGCCTCTGGGTGGGCGAGAATTCCGACATCCCTAATGTCAACGGCTACCGCAAGGATGTCTTCGAGGCGCTCAAGGCCCTCAAGGTCCCTGTGATGCGCTGGCCGGGAGGGTGCTTCGCCGACGACTACCACTGGATGGACGGCATCGGCCCGCAGGAGCAGCGCTCCTACATCTCCAACAACAACTGGGGAGGCACCCTTGAGGACAACAGCTTCGGCACCCACGAGTTCCTCAATCTCTGCGAAATGCTCGGCACCGAGCCGTACATCAGCGGCAACGTTGGCAGCGGCAGCGTGGAGGAGATGGCCAAGTGGGTGGAATATATGACCTCCGACGCCAAGAGCACGATGGCTGACTTGCGCCGCGCCAACGGCCGCGAGGAGCCTTGGAAGGTGAAATATTTCGGCATCGGCAACGAGGCCTGGGGCTGCGGCGGCAATATGACCCCGGAGTACTACAGCGACCTTTTCCGCAGATATGCCACTTATCTGCGCAACTTCGGGGACAACCGGCTCTATAAGGTAGCCAGCGGCGCTTCCGACTACGACTACAACTGGACCAGGGTGCTGATGAGGAACATCGGACGCAAGGGGATGAGCGGCATTTCTCTCCATTATTATACTGTCGTCGACTGGCGCACCAAGGGAGCGGCCACGAAGTTCAGCGACAAGGACTACTACAACCTCCTCTCCAAGACCATCGAGATTGAGGATGTGCTGAAAAAGCATATCGACATAATGGACGAGCTTGACCCTCAGGGCCGTGTGGACCTTCTGCTCGACGAGTGGGGGACCTGGTACGAAGTGGAACCGGGCACCAACCCGGGGCATCTCTATCAGCAGAACACTATGCGCGACGCCATCGTGGCGGCCCTCAACTTCGACATCTTCCACAAATATACCCGCCGTCTGAAGATGGCCAACATCGCCCAGGTGGTCAATGTCCTCCAGTCGATGATACTGACAAACGAGACAGATATGGTGCTGACGCCGACCTACCACGTGTTCGAGATGTACAACGTACACCAGAACGCCGAATATCTCGCTTCCGACTGCCTGAGCGCGAAGACCGTCTGCGACCGTAAGGTGGACGTGCCGGCAGTGGACGTGACCGCTTCCCGCAAGGACGGCGTGCTGAATATCTCGCTTGTCAACACCGACCTCAAGAAGCCGGCCAAGGTGCTCGTGAGCTTCGACAATGCGAAGGCCGTCTCCAAGGTGGTGTCCGCGAGGGTGCTGACCTCCGGCGACGCTCGTGACTGCAACGACTTCGGCAGCGCGGACAAGGTCGCTCCGGCGCCGTTCAAGGACTACAAGGTCACCAAGGCGGGCATCGAGCTGACTCTGCCTCCGTGCTCTGTCGTAGCTCTTGCAACCAAGTAAAATGAAGAAGACCATAGTGTTGGCCGCAGCCCTGCTTATCTCCGCGGGGCTGCAGGCTCAGGATTATCCGGTCCCCGTCTCCGAGGAACACGAGAAGATGATGACGGGCGAGTTCGCCCCGACCTGGGAGTCTCTTGACAAGTATCAGACGCCCGAATGGTTCAGGAACGCTAAATTCGGTATCTGGGCGCACTGGGGGCCTCAATGCGTGGAGGGGAGCGGCGACTGGATGGCGCGGATGATGTATATCGAAGGATCTCCTGCCTGGAAATATCACCGCGAGCATTACGGGCATCAGGCGGACGTCGGGTTCAAGGACATCCTGCCTCTCTTCAAGGCCGAACGCTGGAACCCCGACTCGCTGGTCGCATACTACAAAAGCCTCGGCGCACAGTATTTCTTCGCGCTCGGCAACCACCACGACAACTTCGACCTCTGGGACAGCAAGTATCAGGAGTGGAACTCCGTCAACATAGGCCCGAAGAGGGACATACTCGACGGCTGGGCCAAAGCCGCGCGCAAGTACGGGCTTCGCTTCGGCGTCAGCCTGCACGCCGACCACGCCTGGACCTGGTACGAACCCTCGCGCCGCTACGACCGCAGCGGTCCCCGTATGGGAGAGAACTACGACGGATGGCTCACCAAGGAGGACGGTCAGGGCAAATGGTGGGAGGGGCTCGACCCTCAGAAGCTGTACTGCCAGGATCATCCTCTGAGCAAAGGCAGCTGGGCCGACTATATGGTCCACAATCAGTGGGCCTGGAAGGACGGAGCGGCGCTTCCGAGCGTGGAGTTCGTGACCAATTTCTATGACAGGACGCTGGATGTCATCAACAGATATGATCCCGACCTGCTGTACTTCGATGTGACGGAGCTTCCGTTCAACGAAATCAGCGATGCCGGCCTGAAGATTGCAGCGCACTTCTACAACCGCAGCAGCGCTACCCGAGGCGGCAAGCCGGAGGCGGTGATGTTCGGCAAGATACTCAAGGAGGAGCACCGCAAGGCGATTACCTGGGATGTGGAGAAGGGCGCTCCCAACGAGATTATCCCGAATCCTTGGCAGAGCTGCACCTGCATCGGCGGATGGCACTACAACACCGCCATCTACGAGAGCGGAGGCTATAAATCCGCGGCAATGGTGGCGAAGCTCCTCGTGGATATCGTAAGCAAGAACGGCAATCTGCTCCTGAGCGTGCCTTTGCGCAGCGACGGCACTTTCGACGAGAAGGAGAAGGCCATCCTCGACGAGTTCGGCACCTGGATGAGGATAAACTCCGAGAGCATCTATGACACCCGTCCGTGGAGAGTCTTCGGAGAGGGCCCGATTGCCGACGCCGACATAGCCATCAACGCGCAGGGCTTCAATGAGGGCAGCTATACCAGGGCCGGGGGTGACGAGATACGCTTCGCGCAGAAAGGTAAAGTCCTCTATGTCACCGCACTTGCCTGGCCGGAGGGCCGCAGCCTCCTGGTGAAGTCCCTCGCCAAAGACAAGTTCCGGAAGGTCAGGAGCGTGGAGCTGCTCGGCTACGGCAGGCTCAAGTTCAGCCAGAGCGCCGAAGGTCTGCGCGTCACTCTCCCGGAGCAGAGACTCAACGACATAGCTCCGGTGCTCAAAATCAGGTAAAAGACATTCGTCTGTTAATTATATGTTAAGACCGTCCCCGGGCGGTCTTTTTTTTATATATTTGTGGCGCTATGGCAATAATAGAGTGTAGAAACGTCAGCAAGCGTTTCGGCGAAAAGCTTGCTATCGAGGACATCAACCTTGAAATCCCTGAAGGCAGGATATTCGGTCTTCTCGGCCCCAACGGGGCGGGCAAGACGACCCTTATCCGCATCATCAACAGAATCACCATCCCGACCGCCGGCGAGATTCGCTTCAAAGGTGCGCCGATAACCCAGCGCGACGTCGAGAAGATAGGCTATATGCCCGAGGAACGCGGACTTTACCGCAAGATGAAAGTCGGCGAGCAGGCTATGTACCTGGCGCAGCTCAAGGGGATGAGCAGCGGCGCGGCACGCTCGGCCCTCAAGGAGTGGTTCATCCGCTTCGGCATAGAGTCCTGGTGGGACAAGAAAGTGGAGGAACTCTCCAAGGGTATGGCCCAGAAGCTGCAGTTCATCACCACAGTAGTGCACAGGCCGTCGCTGATGATACTCGACGAGCCGTTCTCCGGCTTCGACCCTGTCAATGCCGAGGTGGTGCGCAGGGAGATTCTGCGCCTGAAGGACGAGGGAGCGACGATATTGCTCTCCACCCACAATATGGAGTCGGTGGAGGAACTTTGCGACGAGATCGCCCTCATCAACAAGTCACATCTGGTCATTGCAGGAGGAGTGGACGACATCCGGCGCCGCTACGGCAACAACAATGTCGAGCTGGTCTATACCGACGCCGACGGCCGCCACAGCGAGGTGCTGCCGCGCGAGACGGACGGGACTTCGACCCTGAAGACATTTCTCGACAGGGGCGTGCAGATCAACTCGTACCGCGAGCTGATGCCGCGGATGAACGATATTTTCATCAAACTCGTAACTGAAGGGGAGGAAGTGAAATGAATCTGAGAACCATAGGACTGATCATCAACCGCGAGTATATGACCCGTGTCAGGAAGAAGAGCTTCCTGCTGATCACTTTTCTCGCACCTGTATTCTTCGCCGCAGTAGGTCTCCTGCCGACGCTTATAATGGTGAACACCAAGGAAGGGGCCAAGAGAGTCGCCGTCGTGGACGAGTCCGGCATAGTGATGCCTACGCTCTCGGACACCGAGACTATGAGCTTTGCGGATTGCGGAGGACAGCGGCTCGATTCGCTCAAGGCCAATCTGACCTCCCTCGGCTATGATGCCGTGCTCTCGATATCCGCGCTTGACCAGGTGACGAAGTCGCTCACGGCAGACATCTACTCCTACAAGCCGCTCGGGATGGATATGTCCGAAGTCCTCAACAGAAGGATCAATTCCGCAGTGGAGGGCTACCGCGTCGAGTCCTACGGCATCGAGGGGCTTGCGCAGATAATGAAGGACGTGAAGCCGGGCATCAAGATGCGTTCCTACACCCTCGGCGACGACGGCAAGGCGAAAATATCCGAATCCGGGGTTTATATGTTCGTGTCGATGATACTCGGAATGATCATCTATATGTTCATCACCATCTTCGGAGGGATGGTCTCCTCCTCCGTCATCGAGGAGAAGTCCAGCAGGGTGGTCGAGGTGCTGATAAGCTCCGTCAAGGCCACCGAACTGATGTTCGGCAAGATTATCGGCATCGCGCTCGTGGCCCTGACCCAGTTCCTGCTCTGGATACTGCTCACCGGAGTCATAGTGGGCATAGTCGGCACTTTCGCCGGGCCGCAGCTCATTGGCAATATGGACGCGGAGCAGATAAGCGGGATGGCTTCCGGCGCAATGGGGCAGCAGATGGCGGAGGTTAACGATGCCACGCTCATCCTCTCATCCCTCTCAAATATGAATCTGGGTCTGATCCTGCTGTGCTTCGTCGCCTTCTTCCTGCTCGGATATATGCTCTATGCATCATTCTTCGCCGCCATCGGCTCGGCAGTCGAGAACGAGGGGGATTCGAGCCAACTCACCCTCCCGGCCACCGTGCCGCTGCTGCTCGGGTTCTTCATAGCGCTTTATGCTTTCAAGGCACCGGACAGCGCTATTGTCTTCTGGGGTTCGATCATCCCGTTTACCTCGCCGATAGTGATGCTCGCGCGGCTGCCTTTCGGCGTGCCGGGCTGGGAGATAATACTCTCGCTCGTGCTGCTGGCGCTTACTTTCGTCGCCTGCGCCTGGATGTCTGCCAAGATATATAGGGTCGGTATCCTTATGTTCGGCAAGAAATCAACTTGGAAAGATCTATGGAAATGGTTAAAGCAAAAATAGTCGCCGCCATCACGCTGAGTCTGCTCGCCTGCTCCTGCTCGCGCTCGTTCACTTGGGAGAAGTTCGTGATGGACGGCCACAGGACGGGAGTCACCGCGCCGACCGCAGACAATGTCTCCGAGGCGCTGGGAAGCGTGGGCGACAGCTGCTACATCGCTCCGAACGGCAGAGTATTCCCGAAAGGAAGCGCCACTTATGCCGTCGCCGCCGACCTTATCGCAGTGCAGCCGGAGATGGCGCATCTCAAGCAGGTCATAGCACACTCCGCCAAGGAGATGCACACCAAGCGGGCCGACGGCGACCTTTCCAACTGGTTCGTTGACCGTCTGATGGACGATACCGCCCGCAGCACCGGCAAGCGGGTCGACGTGGCGATAGTCAACTCCGGCGGCATCCGGGTGGATATGCCCGCGGGAGATGTGATTATGGATGACATCGTGTCGATGTTTCCGTTCCGCAACCACCTCTGTTATGTGGCCCTTGAGGGACGCGACCTGAAGGCCATCTTCGACTTTATGGCATCTGGCAAAGTGCAGCCCGTCGCGGGAGTCAAGCTTGTCGTGGACAACGGCGTGATCGACACCCTGCTGGTCGGGGGTAAGGAGATAGACCCTGACAGGATCTACGGTGTCGCGACCATCGATTTTCTGCTCGACGGAGGCGATGGGCTCAATATTGCGAAGAATGCCAAGGAATTGATAATCACAGATAAGAAAGTAATTGACTCTATGCTCCCGTATGTAATGGAATATGAGAAGGAGGGTCGCCTGATAGAGGGCTCTTCGGACGGCAGGGTCGTGATAAAAGGGGAGAGGAGGAAAAAGAAATGATGAAGAGAATTCTGCTGTTCTGCGCTCTGCTGCTCTCGCTTCTGTCCTGTGAGAGGCAGCCGAGGCTCGTGATCATACACACCAACGACACCCACAGCCACTTCGAACCTCTGCGCTCCGGGGAGGATGCCGGCAAGGGCGGGGTCATCGAGAGAGCTGCATTCATCGACTCGGTGCGCTGCGTGTACGGGGAGGACAGGGTCCTGCTTCTGCACGCCGGCGACTTCAGTCAGGGCACATCCTATTTCACCGAGCTGAAAGGCCGGCTTGAACCCGCGGTCATCAATGATTTGCGCTACGACTGCGTCGCTCTCGGCAACCACGAGTTCGACAACGACATTGAGGCGCTCACCGAAAGGCTTGCAGCACTGGACGGAGTGATGGTGGTGTCCGCCAACATAGATGTCTCGCAATTCGAGCTTGCCCGTTATGTCAAGCCGTATGCCATTCTGGAGCGTGGAGGGATGAAGATAGGCATCATCGGCCTCGAGGCCGACCTGTCCACCAACGTCAGCGCGACCGTCTCCTCGCGCTTCGCCCAGCTCGACAATGTGGAGGTGACCAACCGCTGGGCCGAGTATCTGCACTCTGTGGAGAAATGCGACCTCATCATCCTGCTCTCGCATCTTGGATACCGCGAGGACCAGGAGATAGTGCCGAAAACCCGCCATATCGACATCGTGATAGGCGGGCATTCGCATACTTTCGTGGACGGATTCGTCTATGTCCCCGATATGGACGGACGCAAGGTGCCGATCATCACTGACGGTTGCTGGGGGCTTGAGATGGGCCTGATAAAGCTCCGCTGACCTCCCTGCGCCGGATGTTGAATATCCGGCTTTCCGTCCTGAAATAGCTGATATCGAAGCAGCTGCACTCCAGATGCCGCGCATATCTGCGCGAACCCGTGATGCAGCAGGCGTCGAACCCGTCGACCGCAAGGTCTTCGAGCGTCGCCCCCCTCGCGCCGTCGCTGAGCAGGCTCTCCAGAATTTCGTAATTTCTGGAGAGCCTGTACATAATGTCGGCCCTGTAGCGGCGGAGTTCCTGATACTTGCGGTTGTTGTAGCTGTTCTTGCAGCTCAGGCAGCAGAACTTCTTGTCCTTCCGCCCGTGCAGGCTGTCCCCGCATTCGAGACAGCTGCTCTCTCCTTTTCTGCTGATTCTGTAAGCCATAGTCTGTGTTTTTGCCAAATATTACAGGAATTATCCGTTGCCGCAAGGATTGCTAAAAAACAATTCGAAGATTTATCTCTTTCTTTATAAAGATTAAATTTTGAGCCGTGCAAAGAAAAAATATTTTATCTTTCTTATGCCGAGTTTCCGAACATTCTGTTTTCCTTTGCTGCGGGACAAGGACCGCGCGGCCTCGTTCCCGCAACCGGATAATGAAAAACTTTTATGGAACAGTTGAACAGAATTGAACTCAGGGGCTCCGTCGGGAGCGTGAAGATGCAGACCTTTACTGACAATATGGTGGCGAGGTTCACCGTGGCGACCAACTACGCCTATAAGGACAAGGACGGAAAGGCCATCATCGACACCAGCTGGCACAATGTGATGGCCCGGGAAGGCAGGTACATCCACGACCTCTCCAAGATTGAGAAAGGTACAAAGGTCTATGTGCAGGGGAGGCTGCGATATCAGAAATATACGGCTTCCGACGGGGTGGAAAGGGTTTCCGCCGACATCATCGCCAACAGGGTGGCGATAATTGACGAGTCGGAGCCGCTGAACTATGAAATGTAGCGCCGCAATACCGCTTGCGTCCGTCCTTCTTCTTGCGGCGGCCCTGTGCTGGGAGTGCGCATCTTCCCGCAAGATGTCCGAGCTGAGAGACGGCGGCCTGTCCGCCGCGATACGGCTGCCGCAGGAGAAGGATTTGGTGGCGGAGGAGGACATCGACTTCCCGTCCGAGCCGCGGAGGGATACTCTGAGGGTGACCGGGCTCGACGGGAGGGAGGTGTTCATAATGAAAGCGATACGTGACGAGAACAGCGGAGATATGGTGGCTACCGAACAGCTCGATGCGGCGATGGTGACGGCCCGTTTCCGCAATGTCGCCGAGCGCAACGGGAGTGTGGACCTGGAGTTCCAGGTGATAGTGCCGCCGCAGATGACGGACTCGAAGTGGCAGCTCAGGCTGCACCCCACGATGAAGATACTCTCCGACAGCCTCGCGCTGGACGATGTCGTGGTCACGGGAAGCGCCTACAGGAAGGCTCAGCTCAGGGGCTACCAGCACTATCAGCGATTTCTGGACAGGATAATCACGGACACTTTGAAGTTGATTGACATAAGAAATCTCGAGATCTTTCTCGCACGCAACATCCCTGCCGTCTATGCCTTCCGCAGCGACAGCAGCTATGTCACCGAGTCGGAGTTCGAGAGCGCGTTCGGCGTGACTCAAGCGCAGGCCGTGGAGCACTACACCAACGGCTTCCTGGTCTGGCGGAACGGGCGGCTCAAGTCTATGCGGGAGAAGATGTGGCACCGCTATGTCAAGGCCCCGATAGTCACAGAGGGCATCAGGCTCGACACCGTACTGGTGGGCGACGGCGGGGAGTTCATCTACAACTATGTACAGACCATACGCACGCGTCCGAAGCTGCGCAAGGTGGACGTGAGCCTCAGCGGGGAGATATTCGAGAGCGACAGGAGGCTGTACACCGTCCCGCAGTCGCCGCCGCTGACGTTCTATATCAGCTCCGTGAGCGTCTTCGCGGACGGGACGCCGAGATATCTGACAAAGATAATCTCGCGCAATGTGCAGGCCAACACTACGAGCTACATCGACTTCCGCACGGGCAGCGCCGAGGTGGACGAGCGGCTCTCCGGCAACCGCAGGGAGATTGCGGTCATAAGGCGGAATCTCCGGGAACTTGTTTCAGATGAGAGTTTCGAGCTCGACTCCATAGTGATAGTGGCCTCGGCCTCGCCGGAGGGCAGCTTCAAGTCCAACGCCTCGCTTTCCTACAGGCGTGCCGGGGGAGTGTCGGAGTATTTCTCGAGATATGTGGAATATATAAAGGATTCTCTGCGTCACGCCGATGGGCTCTTCATTTCCGTGGGAGATGATATGGGTGAGACTTCGATGAAGAGTTCGGGGAGAAGCCGCAGGGATGTCCGCTTCCTCTCAAGAAGCGGAGGTGAGAACTGGCAGGTGCTGGATGCTCTGGTGGAGAAGGATACGGTTCTCACTTCCGCCGAGAGGGAGTATTACTTCTCGCTCGCCGGGATGGAAGACCTCGATGCGCGGGAGGCGGCTCTCCGCAGGAGTACAGCCTATAAATATGTCAGCGACAGCCTGTATCCGCGACTCAGGACGGTAAGGTTCAACTTCTGCCTGCACAGGCGCGGGATGCAGAAGGACACGGTCCACACGACTGTGCTGGACTCCGTCTATATGAAGGGGGTGCAGGCGCTGCGCGACCACGACTACGACGGGGCCATAGAGGCTCTCTCTCCCTATCAGGACTACAACACCGCCGTGGCCTGCGTCGCGCTTGACCGCAACAGCTCTGCGCTCAACATCCTGCAGGGCTGCAAGCCTACCGCCAACGTGAACTACCTGCTCGCCATAGTCCATCAGAGGCAGGGGCGCGAAAGGGATGCCGTCGAGTGCTATCTGCGCTCCTGCTCGCAGGACCGCTCGCTGGTCCACAGGGGCAATCTCGACCCTGAGATCTCGGCGCTGATAAAGAAATATGATTTGAATAAAGACGATTAGTCAACTTTTTAATAATGTTTTAATTATGAAAAACTCATTTTTATTCTTCGCATCCGTTGCGGCGCTTGTGGCCGTGGGGTGCAACAAACAGTCCGTTACCGCCCCGTCAGCCGGCAGCGGCGAAGGCGAGGTCTGTGAACTTAAGCTGTCGCTGGACGGCGGCCTGGCGACCAAAGTGACCGATGCCGCTTCTGCAAAGGAGAACAAGATTCAGAATGTGCAGGTCTTCGTGTTCAGGGCGGGGAGTGATGACTCGAGTTCGGTGCTGGACGCCTGTCTTGCGGAAGGCTTCGGAGGAACCGAGCTGAACAAGGAGGGGTCATATGGTGCCGCTTCCCTGAGGTGCACGGTGGGAAAGAGGCATATATATGTGATAGTCAATGCCGATGTCGATTACACCGGGAGCGTGGGCACGCTGGCGGATCTGCTCGCGAAGACTATGTCGCTCTCCGCGATGAGGGCGGACAAGCTGCTGATGATAGGCGGCGAGCGGAACGTCACGCTCGATTCCGGCACCCAGTCCCAGGAAATCAAGGTCGCGAGAGCCTGCGCCTCGGTGATACTTCAGAGCATAAAGAACGATATGCAGGCCGCCGTTTATCAGAAAGCCGGCTCATTCAAGATAAAGGACATTTATCTGACCAATGTCCCGGCCATAGTCAACTTCGGACAGACTGCCCCTGCGAGTTCCATTACGGATGCCGGCCTCTGGTATGCCCGGATGAAAGCTGAAACGGACTCCGCCAAGAAAGCTCTTATCCACGACTCGCAGAGCGGAACGGTTCTGGAGTACAGGGAGACCTATGCCACCGCCCACACTTTCTATACTTTCCCCAATGACTGCGGGGATGTCACGGGCGGCATCTGGAGTCCCCGTGCCACCAGGCTTGTAATCGAGGCGACATATAGCGACGGCAGGAACTGGCACGACTGCTATTATCCCATTACGCTCCACACGTCCGGTTCGGGCCTTGAGGCCAACAAGCAGTACAAGGTCAACCTGACGATCAACCGTCCGGGATCGGACGACCCGGACAAACCGGTGGTGTTCAGGGATCTGACCGGTACGATAACCGTCGAAAACTGGGCTGACGGGACTTCTTACACCGAGACCATCTGAGTATGCAAGCCCGAAGTATAGCGGGAGGACTTGCCGTCCTGCTGATAGTAACGCTACTCTCCCCGTCCTGCTCGGTCAAGGAGAGCCGCACCGCCTGCCCTTGCTATACATCGGTGGCCGTGGATGATTTCATCCTGGCCGGATTCGCCGAGGCGGCGGTATCCTTCAGTTCGGACCGGCTGCTCCGCCGGGAGATGATAAGCCTGCAGCAGTACGAGGATGTCGGCTATCTGATAGCCCTCGCCCGCAGGAGCAACCGGGCCGCGGTGGTCGCGGGGCTGGACAACGCCGTGGTGAGGGGGGATTCGCTGATGACCCCCTACGGACTGGAGGCCGACCCCATCTGGCTCTACAGCGAGAAGTTCGTCTGCGAGGGCGACGAGCACCGCATCAACGCCCGTCCGCACAAGCAGTATTGCCGTCTGGAGATAGTCGTGACGGGACTGTCTCCGGGGGCGCTCTACGATTGCGCGTTCAGGGTCAAGGCGGAGTGCTGCGGGCTGGACCTCTACGGACGTCAGGCGCTTGCGGGAGATTATTGCGCGATGGCCGCCCGGAGTTCGACGGGCGATTTCCTTGTGCGGATTCCACGGCAGGCGGAGAACCGGCTCTCCCTGGAGCTGCTGCATATCGGCAACCCCGACGAGCCGCTCCTCACGATCGAACTCGACCGGAAACTCGAAGAGGCCGGCTACGACTGGATGCGGGAGGATCTCAGGGACGTCAGCGTGGAGATTGACTACGCGGGGACCGAGGTGAACCTGAAGATTATTGATTGGGATAGCGATGATATTTTCAAAGAGATAAGGATATGAGACCATACAGGATATTGTCGGCTGTGCTGGGACTGCTTCTTGCGGCCTCCTGCGAGCCGGAACTGCCCGGGGCGGTGAGGTTCATTGACGATGATGCCGGGACGCAGACCAGGTCGCTCAGTCTGAACATAGAGAGCGAGGACTGGCCCGGGACGAAGACGAGTCTCGGGGCGGATGTGGAGAATATATTCAGCGGCGCTGTGCTTGCGGCCTACGACGCTGCGACCGGGCAGCTCGACTCCGAGCTTGAGATAGGCCCGGAAGCCATCGGGGGCCGGATTGAGATGAGTCTCCCTGCGGGGAGAAGCTACAATCTCTATCTGCTCGGCAACCTCTGGGAGATAGGGAGCGGCGGCTCGAAGAGAGCGCCTGCCTTCCCTGCCGACGAGTCTTCGCTGGAGAGTTTCTTCTACCGGATGGACGGAGGGTCTGCGGGGGAAGGCTACCGCAGGGAGCAGTTCTCCGAAGCCGCCTTGTACGGTATCCCGCTCTGCTGGTCGCAGGGGGGAGTGTCAGCGTCCGCTTCCGGGGTCAGCGTCCGGATGAAGCGGCTGTTCTCGCGGCTTACCGTCGAGCTGGACCACAGCGGGATGGCCGGCAGCAGTCTGGACGCTTTTGTCAACGG
This sequence comes from Acetatifactor sp., assembly GCA_963643555.1. Lineage (GTDB taxonomy): Bacteria > Bacteroidota > Bacteroidia > Bacteroidales > UBA932 > Cryptobacteroides. The sequence goes on along the minus strand of CAVILJ010000009.1, from coordinate 2,668 downwards.
AAGCCTGAGCCTGAGACAGGTTAACTGCCGCCTGATGCCGTTCGCCTCAGGAGGTTCGCGGGCGCTGGACACGGACGACGTGCTCCCTTATGGCGATGCTGACGCCACGATGGAGAACGCCCTCTGCAAAGAGTTCGTCTATTATGTGCCGGAGAACTGCCAGGGAGTGCTCCTGCCGGGCAATGCCGATCCGTCCCGAAAGACGCTTTACAATGTGGAGCCTCCCCGGAGAGGCCTTGTGAGTTATGTGGAGTTCAAGGCCGCAATCGGGGCCGTGTCCGGCTTCGAGGGAAGCGCGGTCTACCGCTTCCTGCTTGGCAGGGACGCCGTCTCCGACTTCGATATAGAGCGCGGATTGAGTCTCAGGGTCGGCCTCGGCTTCAACGCGGAGTCCATCTTCTCTCCCGAGTGGAAAGTCGAGGCGGAAGGTCTCACGGACAGGAGGGAGTTCTACCTCTCCGGGGAGCTCGCGGGGAGACTTCCGGAGGGCAAGACGGTGGTGGTGAGGAAGAACAGGCCGGCGGAGCTGGACCTCAATCTGGAGCTCTCCGGCGGGGGAGCGAACATAATATCTTCCGCAAAGCTCGTGGACGGGGGCTACAGGGTCGCGAGTCTCACGGACCCGGCCTGGACTTCGGACTTCTGGTCCGCCACCCACGACAGCGCCAACGAGCCTCAGCGGGAAGCGCTTGCAGCGCTCGGCATAGCTGTCAGCTATGCCGGGGGGCGCTTCCTCTTCGAGGTCAGCGACCCCTCCCGCTTCGCTCCCGGCCGCTCCGTCCCGTTGAGCCTGACACTTTATCCCGGCGGCAGGGTCATCAGTGCGGAAATCGTCACCCGCGAGGACATCAAGGTCAGCGGCGACCGGGGCGCTCCCGAAGATCCGATCTATGTCGCGCAGTGCCGCACGCTCTCTTTCTCGGGCTTCGAGGGCGGCACGCTTTATTATATAGCCGACCAGAGCTCGACCTCCGGCGGCAAGCATAGCTACAACACTCACTGGAAAGCCTCCCCGAGCCTCTCGGCGGACTTTCCCGGCTACTACAAATCCGCCTCCGACGGCTCTGTGGTTTATCCTTTCGATGACCCCGACTCCTACGCCTCGCAGAGCCTTCCCTCCGGCGGGACTCTGCAGCTCTGCTGCTTCAGCCCGACCGATTCCAGAGCCCTCAACGGTCTGAGCGCCCCCGGTTCGCTTATCATATGCAGCGACGATCCTCTCAACGACGGCATAGTCACGATTCCTCTGAACATCATCCTCCCCAAGTTCAAGACAGGTTCGTACAGCAACCCGACTGTGCTTCCGTTCGACGGCAATGAGGTGGATATAGCTATGAGCATTACGGACACGAACGGCTCGCCGCTGGACGCAGCGGACTTCAATCCGGTGCTTGCCGATGCCCTGCTGACCCCTGCGGTCACTTATGACGAATCCGCCTGCCCTTGGCTTGCGAACCTGGCCTTCGACCTCTTCAGCGGCAGGGCATATCTCGCGAAAACGACCCTTAAGACAACTTCCGGCACGCTAAAGCTCGAGGATGAGTTCCCCTATGACACATCGCACCCCGACCAGCCTTTCAGCCTCGGCACGATAACTCTGAATGCTCCGGCTCTGTTGAGGAACAAAAACTCTTCGTCCCGCACCCTCACGATTTCACTGTCCATCCCTAGGCTCGGAGAGTCGACAGACACATACAAGGACCATTGGTGGACTTATCTGAGCGATACCGAGACGGAGACGCTGCGTAACCACATAAAATGCTACCAGAAGAATGGCGACGTCTCCCGCTTCGAGTTCAGCCATTCGGGCGAGGGAAACAGTTTCACCTGCAAATCGGGCAGGGTGCTGCGCCCTGTCACCGAAGGGGAATACAACGGCGCTCTATACACCTGGCGTTACAGTGAGAGTTCCCAGCCCACAAGCGTCGACGGAGAGTATGTCCCGGGCGGCCTCATATTGCCTTACGGCATTCAGACAGTGACTCTCGCCGTGACCAACAAGTGGGACGGGCGCAAACTGGTCTCCAGCTCTTCCTTTACCGTCAGGCACTCCGCCATCCTTGAGCAGGTAGGCCTGTTCCACAACGCGGCAAAGGCGACGGTCTATCCTCTCCCGCAGAAGAACATCAAATATCTGATGTCGCTCTCCGGCAAGGTGCCGTATTCCACGCTGCGATGGATGCTCAAAGTGCTGGACAGCGACGCGTGGCTCAGTCATTACCTCTCGGGACCGGATTTCCTGATAAATGGCAGGCGGATGCGTTCCCTTCCCTCCGGCGGGAGCCAGTTCGTTTGGAGCAAGGACAATTTCCCTGTCACTTATTGCGATACCTCGGCGGGGAAATGGACCGAGACCCTTGCCAAGAAGGCGTTCGGGAATTCCGGAGACGTCTGGCTGGACTATCTCCACGATGACAAGGGGGGCGGTACTGACTGGAAGGAAGACCCGGCAATCACGGGCAACCGGTACCTCCGGCTCTTCTACGGCACCACCAGAGGCGGCTATGTGTATGTCAACAGTACGACGGCCCCCTGGTTTCAATAGCCGCAGCATCCGTGGCGATGGTTAAAAAAATCAGAGGGGACTAATATGTCCCGCAGGGACCGCGACATAGGAGCGAAATACCCCTGATAGGGGTCGCAGACGGTAGTCTGCGGGGGTTAAGAA
>CAVILJ010000008.1:0-50685 GCA_963643555.1 Acetatifactor sp. | reverse complement strand
GGCAGAATATGTCAAAAAAGACCACCAACAAGCGTATAAACTTTGCTACATCCAAGATCCTGGAGTACCCTGATCTCCTGGAGGTGCAGCTGAAGTCGTTCAAGGACTTCTTCCAGCTGGAGACCACCCCGGAGAACAGGAAGAACGAAGGCCTGTATCAGGTGTTCCAGGAGATTTTCCCGATCGAGGACACGCGCAACAGCTACAAGCTCGAGTTTATCGACTACTTCATCGACCCGCCGCAGTACTCGATTGAGGAGTGTCTTGACAGAGGCCTGACCTACAACGTCCCTCTGAAGGCGAAACTCCGGCTCTCCTGCACGGACTCCGAGCACGAGGACTTCGACACCAGGGTTCAGGATGTGTATCTCGGGAACATCCCGTATATGACTCCTGCCGGCACCTTCGTGATCAACGGCTCCGAACGCATCATAGTCTCCCAGCTTCACAGGTCACCGGGCGTGTTCTTCGACCAGAGTATGCACGCCAACGGCACGAAGCTCTATTCGGCCCGCATCATCCCGTTCAAGGGCTCCTGGATAGAGTTCGCCACCGACATCAACAATGTGATGTACGCCTACATCGACCGCAAGAAGAAGCTGCCTGTCACTACGCTTCTGCGTGCCATAGGCTTCAATTCGGACAAGGACATCATTGACATCTTCGACCTTGCGGACGAGGTCGCCGTGAGCGAGGCCGAGCTCGAGGCCAACAAGGGCCGCAAGCTTGCCAACAATGTGCTCAAGACCAAGTTCGAGGACTTCATCGACGAGGACACCGGAGAGGTGACCCCGGTGGAGAGAATCGAAATCATCGTCAAGAGAGGCGAAGTCCTCGACGACGACACCATCAGCGCCATTCTCCAGGCCGACGAGAAGACCATCCTTCTCCAGAAGGACGAGGCCAACTCCAACGAATATGCCATCATATTCAACACCCTGCAGAAAGACCCGACCAACACGGAGATAGAGGCCGTCAACTACATCTACAAGCAGCTCCGCAACTCGGAGCCGCCTGACGAGAGCACGGCAAGGGATGTCATCGACAAGCTCTTCTTCTCCGAAAAGAGATACGACCTCGGCAATGTCGGCCGCTACAGGCTCAACAAGAAGCTCGGTCTCACGACCGACCCTGACGTGCGCGTGCTGACCAACACCGACATCATCGAGATCATCAAGTACCTCATCCAGCTCATCAACTCCAAGGCCACGGTCGACGATATCGACCATCTCTCCAACCGTCGCGTGCGCACCGTCGGCGAGCAGCTCGCCAACCAGTTCAGCGTCGGTCTGAGCCGTATGGCCCGCACCATCAGGGAGAGGATGAACGTCCGCGACAGCGAGCAGTTCAACCCGATCGACCTCATCAACGCCAAGACGCTCTCGTCAGTGATCAACTCGTTCTTCGGGACGAGCCAGCTGTCGCAGTTTATGGACCAGACCAACCCTCTCGCGGAAATCACCCACAAGAGGCGTCTGTCCGCCCTCGGTCCGGGAGGTCTCAGCCGTGACAGAGCCGGATTCGAGGTCCGCGACGTACACTACACCCACTACGGACGACTCTGCCCTATCGAGTCGCCGGAAGGCCCGAACATCGGACTTATCTCGTCCCTGTGCGTATATGCGCGCATCGACGACCTCGGGTTCATCGAGACCCCGTACCGTGACGTCAAGGACGGCAAGGTGGACCTCAGCGCCGCCGGCTGCCACTATATGAGCGCCGAGGAGGAGGAAGACAAGCTCGTCTCCCTCGCCAACGTGCATATGGACGACGAGGGCAACATCCTCGACGAGCGCATCCAGTGCCGTCTCGAGGCCGACTTCCCTGTCGTCACCAAAGACAGGGTCGACTATATGGACGTCGCCCCTAACCAGATGGCCTCCGTGGCGGCTTCCCTGATACCGTTCCTCGAGCACGACGATGCGCACCGCGCATTGATGGGCGCGAATATGATGCGTCAGGCCGTGCCGCTCCTCAAGCCGGAGTCCCCTATCGTGGGCACCGGTCTGGAAGAGAGGGCCTGCATCGACTCCCGCACTCAGGTCATCGCGGAGCGCAAGGGCGAAGTCACCTACGTCGACGCCAACGAGATCCGCATCCGCTATGAGCGCAGCGAAGGCGAGAGTTTCGTCAGCTTCTCTCCGGAGGAGACCACCTACAAGATGCCCATCTACCGCAGGACCAACCAGAGCACGACCGTAACCCTCAAGCCTATCGTCAGAAAGGGCGACAAGGTCGAGAAGGGACAGGTGCTCACCGAAGGCTATGCCACCCAGGGCGGCGAGCTCGCGCTCGGACGCAACCTCAAGGTGGCGTTTATGCCGTGGAAGGGCTATAACTACGAGGATGCTATCGTGCTCTCCGAGGAGATGGTGAAGTGGGACGTGCTCACTTCCGTCCACGTGGACGAGTTCATCACCGAGGTGCGCGACACCAAGCGCGGAATGGAGGAGCTCACCTCCGACATCCCTAACGTCAGCGAGGACGCCACCCGCAACCTCGGCGAAGACGGTATCGTGCGCATCGGCGCACATATCGAGCCGGGCGACATAATGGTCGGCAAGATCACCCCTAAGGGCGAGAGCGACCCTTCACCGGAGGAGAAGCTCCTCAAGGCCATCTTCGGCGACAAGGCCGGCGACGTCAAGGACGCTTCGCTCAAGGCCAACCCGTCGCTGAGCGGCACCGTGATCAAGACCGCGCTCTACACCAAGCTCTCCAAGGAGGGCAGCCGCAAGAGCTCGGTCAAGAACGACCAGAAAGCGCGCCTGGAGATGCGTCAGGCGGAGTACGACCGCAAGGCCGAGAAGCTCTATTCCGACTTCCTCCAGAAGCTTGTGGCTCTGACCAAGAACAAGAAGAGCGCCGGCATCACCGACCTTTACGGGGTGGAGATTCTCGCCAAGGACAAGAAGATCACCACCGAAGTGCTCAAGAGCATCGACTACAACAATATCAACTCCAACAAGTGGACTTCCGAGAAGGAGACCAACGCGCTGATCCGCGACCTCATCAACAACTACTGCATAGCCCTCAAGACCGAGCAGGCTGTCTGCAAGCGTGAGATGGACAAGATCAAGATCGGTGACGAGCTCCCTAACGGCGTGATGCAGATCGCCAAGGTCTATATCGCCAAGAAGCGCAAAATCACCGTCGGTGACAAGATGGCGGGCCGCCACGGCAACAAGGGTATCGTTGCCAAGATAGTCCGTCAGGAGGATATGCCGTTCCTCGAGGACGGAACCCCTGTGGACATCGTGCTCAACCCTCTCGGCGTACCTTCCCGAATGAACCTCGGACAGATTTACGAGACCGTGCTCGGCTGGGCCGGCTACAGGCTCGGGCTGAAGTTCAGCACCCCTATCTTCGACGGCGCGAGCATCGAGGAGATCTGCAGCTACACGGACAAGGCCGGAGTGCCTAGATTCGGCAAGACGCACCTGCGCGACGGCGGCACCGGAGACTTCTTCGACCAGCCTGCGACCGTAGGCGTGATCTATATGATCAAGCTCGGCCATATGGTTGACGACAAGATGCACGCCCGCTCGATCGGACCGTACTCGCTCATCACCCAGCAGCCGCTCGGAGGCAAGTCCCAGTTCGGCGGACAGAGGTTCGGAGAGATGGAGGTGTGGGCTCTCGAAGCGTTCGGCGCGGCCAACGCCCTCCAGGAGATCCTGACCGTCAAGTCGGACGACGTGGTCGGCAGGGCCAAGACTTACGAGGCCATCGTCAAGGGAGACCCTATCCCGCCTGCAGGCATTCCTGAGTCACTCAACGTGCTCCTCCACGAACTCCGCGGCCTCGGCCTTAAGGTAACATTGGACTAATTTGTTTGAACGAATAGTAATATGCCCGCTTTCAATAACAAAGACAATAAGATCAAGAGCAACTTCCAGACGATAAGCATCTCGCTTGCGTCGCCTGAGGACATCACCGCGCGTTCCTGCGGCGAAGTCCTCAAGCCGGAGACCGTCAACTACAGGACCTACAAGCCTGAACGCGACGGACTCTTCTGTGAGAAGATCTTCGGCCCGACCAAGGACTATGAGTGCTACTGCGGCAAGTACAAGCGGATCCGCTACCGCGGAATTGTCTGCGACAGATGCAACGTGGAGGTTACCGAGAAGAAGGTGCGCCGCGAGAGGATGGGCCACATCAGCCTGACCGTGCCGGTTGCGCACATCTGGTACTTCAAGTCAGCGCCGAACAAAATTTCCGCACTGCTCGGACTTCCGGCCAAGAAGCTCGAATCCGTCATCTACTACGAGAAATATATAGTAGTGAGACCCGGTGCCGCCGAGGTCGAGAAGATGGCTCTCCTGTCCGAGGACGAGTATCTCGACATATTGGCACGCATCCCGGGCAACGGCAATCTTCCGGATTCCGACCCGGACAAGTTCATCGCCAAGATGGGCGCCGAAGGCATCTACGACCTGCTCAGGGAGATCGATGTCGAGGAGCTCGGCAGGGAACTCCGGAGCAGGATGCTCGTGGAGACTTCGCAGCAGCGCAAGGCCGAGATTCTGAAGAGGCTCCAGGTGGTGAAGTGGTTTCAGGAGTCAAAGGGTATCAACCGTCCGGAGTGGATGATAATGAAGGTGATACCGGTGATCCCGCCGGACCTCCGCCCTCTCGTGCCGCTCGACGGCGGCAGATTCGCGACGACCGACCTCAACGATCTCTACCGCCGCGTGATAATCCGCAACAACCGTCTGAAGAGGCTCATCGAGATTAAGGCCCCGGAGGTCATCCTCCGCAACGAGAAGCGTATGCTTCAGGAGGCCGTGGATTCCCTCTTCGACAACTCCAAGAAGTCGTCCGCCGTCAAGAGCGAGTCCAACAGGGCGCTCAAGTCCCTGTCCGACTCCCTCAAGGGCAAGCAGGGCCGCTTCCGCCAGAACCTCCTCGGCAAGCGTGTGGACTACTCCGCGCGTTCGGTCATCGTAGTGGGTCCGGAACTCAATATGCACGAGTGCGGTCTGCCTAAGTTTATGGCAGCCGAACTATATAAGCCGTTCATCATCCGCAAACTCATCGAGCGCGGCATCGTAAAGACCGTGAAGTCCGCCAAGAAGATCGTGGACCGCAAGGACCCGGTCATCTGGGACATCCTCGAGAACGTGATGAAGGGACATCCGGTGCTCCTCAACCGTGCGCCTACTCTCCACAGGCTCGGCATCCAGGCCTTCCAGCCGCGAATGATCGAAGGCAAGGCCATCCAGCTGCATCCTCTCGCCTGCACCGCGTTCAACGCGGACTTCGACGGTGACCAGATGGCGGTGCACCTCCCTCTCGGCAACGCCGCGATTATGGAGGCGCAGCTGCTGATGCTCGGCTCGCAGAACATTCTCAACCCTGCTAACGGCGCGCCTATCACCGTGCCTTCCCAGGATATGGTGCTGGGTCTGTACTACATCACCAAGATCCGTCCGGGGGCCAAGGGAGAGAACAAGAGGTTCTACTCGCCGGAAGAGGTGATAGTGGCCTACAGTGAAAAGGCTATCGATATGCACGCGAAGATCTATGTCCGCATCCCTGCCGACAAGCAGGACCCTTCCAAGGGGACGCAGATGGTGGAGACCTCCGCAGGCCGCATCATCGTCAACCAGTATGTGCCGGACGAGGTGCCGTATGTGAATGAGCTGCTCGGCAAGAAAGCCCTCAGGAAGATCATCACCGATGTCATCAAGCACACCGGCGTGACCCGCACCGCGCAGTTCCTCGACGACATCAAGAATCTCGGATACGACCAGTCGTTCCGTGCGGGCATCTCCTTCAACCTCGGCGACGTGCTCGTCCCTGCGGAGAAGAATTCTCTCGTGGAGGACGCGTACAAGCAGGTTGCGAGCATCCGCGACGACTACGACAACGGTTTCATCACCAACAACGAGCGCTACAACAAGGTCATCGACCTCTGGTCGGCGGTGGACAACAAGCTCACCAAGATCGTGACCAACCAGATTTCGGCGGACCAGCAGGGCTTCAACCCTGTCTATATGATGCTGGATTCCGGAGCCCGCGGCTCCACCACCCAGATCAAGCAGCTATGCGGTATGCGCGGACTTATGGCCAAGCCGCAGAAGGCAGGCGCGTCCGGTGCGGACATCATCGAGAACCCTATCGTCTCCAACCTTAAGGAGGGTATGACGGTGCTCGAGTACTTCATCTCCACCCACGGTGCACGTAAGGGTCTTGCCGATACCGCTCTCAAGACTGCCGACGCCGGTTACCTGACCAGGAGGCTCGTCGACGTGTCACACGATGTGATCATCAACGAGAGCGACTGCGGCACGCTCCGCGGACTTATCGCCTCCGCCATCAAGAACAAGGACGAAGTCGTGGAGTCTCTCGGCGAGAGAATCCTCGGACGCACCTCCGTACACGACATCTTCAACCCTCTCACCGGAGAGCTCATCATCAGCGCCGGCGAGGAGATCAGGGAGAAGGAGGCCGACCTCATCGACTCTCTGCCTATCGAGCAGGTCGAGATCCGTTCGGTGCTCACCTGCGAGAGCCGCAAGGGAGTCTGCGCGAAGTGCTACGGGCGCAACCTCGCCACCAGCCGTATGGTCGAGAAGGGCGAAGTCGTCGGAGTCATCGCGGCGCAGTCCATCGGCGAGCCTGGCACGCAGCTCACCCTGCGTACCTTCCACGTCGGCGGTACCGCATCGTCTTCAGCCGCTGACTCTTCCATCGAGTCCAAGTACAACGGCATCCTCAAGTTCGAGGAGCTCCGCACCATCGAGAGGATCACCGATGACGGCAGGACCGAGACGGTGGTGGTCAGCCGTATGGCGGAACTCCGCATCATCGACGAGAATACGGGCATCACGTTCTCGCAGTACGACGTGCCTTACGGAGCGGTGCTCTACAAGGGGGACGGATCCAAGGTGAAGAAGGGCGACCTCATCTGCGACTGGGACGCATACAACGCCACCACCATCGCGGAGACCGCCGGCACCATACGCTTCGAGAATATGATCGAGGGCGTGACCTTCCAGAAGGAGAGCGCCGACGAATACTCGACCAGCACCGACAAGGTCATCATCGAGTCCAAGGACAAGACGAAGAGTCCGACGCTTGTCATCGTGAACGACAAGGGCGAGAGCGTCAAGCAGCTCAACCTGCCTGTGGGCGCACACCTTATGGCCGAGAACGGCGACAAGGTCAAGGTCGGCGACGTCGTGATGAAGATCCCTCGCGCGGTCGGCAAGGCCAGCGACATCACGGGCGGTCTGCCGCGCGTGACCGAACTCTTCGAGGCGCGCAACCCGTCAAGCCCGGCAATACTTTCCGAGATCAACGGCGAAGTCATTATGGGCAAGGTCAAGAGGGGCAACCGCGAGATCATAGTGCACAATAGCAACGGTGTGGAAAAGCACTACCTTGTGCCGCTGAGCAAGCAGATTCTCGTGCAGGAGAACGACTACGTCAAGGCGGGCACCCCGCTCTCCGACGGCGGAGTCTCCCCGAGCGACATCCTCAACATCCTCGGACCGGTCAAGGCTCAGGAGTATATAGTCAATGAAGTGCAGGCCGTATATCGTCTGCAGGGCGTGAAGATCAACGACAAGCATTTCGAGATCATAGTGCGCCAGATGATGCGCAAGGTTGAGATAACCCACCCTGGCGATACCGAGTTCCTCAGCGAGGAGATGGTGGACAGGTGGAGGTTTATGGAAGTCAACGACGGCATCTACGGCAAGTACTATGTGCTCGACGCCGGCGGCTCGCAGCGCTTCGAGGCGGGGCAGATCATCTCCGCCCGCGATCTGCGCAGCGAGAACACGTCGCTTGAGCGCCAGGGACTCAATCCGCTCGCCGCACGCCCGACCCGTCCTGCCACCGCACGTCTCGTGCTCCAGGGCATCACGAGGGCCGCGCTGAAGACCGACAGCTTCATCTCCGCAGCGTCATTCCAGGAGACCACCAAGGTGCTCAGCGAAGCCGCCATCCGCGGTCGAGTCGATCATCTCGAAGGCCTCAAGGAGAATGTCATCTGCGGCCACCTGATCCCTGCCGGCACCGGTCTCAAGGACTATCAGGACATCATCGTCGGACGCAAGGACGAGCTCACTCAGGAGCTCAACGAGCTTTAGGCTCTGACTTGTCTGAACTATGGAGAGGGGCCGGCTAAAGTTTGTTTTAGCCAGCCCCTCTTCTTGTTCTTAACCCTAAATCGCACTCCTCTCTACGTTCTTCCGGTTGCCGGCTGCGTCGCGCTGAGGGCCGGATCGCGATGTCGCCTCTCCGGAAATCGGCGGACGGGACGCGTTCCCCGTCCGGCCTTTCTTTGGTCGCTGCCATACCTGCGCCGCTTGAGATCCTAAAGAAAATATGACATATACATAGGGAGTATGACAGTCTGTTCGTCCTTGCTGAAGTCTTTTGAACAAACCAAGTATCGATGGCCGATTCTCGAGGAGTACTTGATACAGAATTCGTCCAATGATTTGTGCGCTGTGTTGACGGAGGACTTTACCTCGAAAGGGCAAAGCTTGCTGCCTCTGGACAGAAGGAAATCTATCTCGTAATAGTGACTGTCATCTTTTTTCCAAGTGTGGTAGAACAGCCGGTCTCCTTTGGAAACCAGTATCTGTGCCATCATATTTTCATAAACATAGCCCAGATTGGCAGGAAGTCTGTCATTGAGCAGCTTCTGATAAATGGTGTTCTCCACAAAAGACTTTTCCCAAAAAGCCAGCGTCACGAAAAGTCCGGTATCGCAAGTGAAGAGCTTGAACCGATAAGGGTTCTCTGTCAACCCCATTCCGATATTCGGGTCATCGATATGATGGGAGAACAGCACCGTCTTGCTGTCCTCCAGACTGTCCAACAACTCGTCCCGGACGCTGTCAGACGTCTCCCCTATCGTAGAATAGGGGGTGTACCTTGTCGAGTTCCGGCTAAGTTCTCCGGGAATGGACAAGAACATCTTTCCTGCGCGGCCCGAAGCGTCAATCCTTTTGAAATCATCTACATATAGCCGGATTATCGAGCGCTTGACCTCATCGACCTTGCTGAGGTCATTCGTGTCCAGATAGGAGTTTACCGCCTGCGGCATACCGCCTACCAGCAAATACAGTCTGAAGTCCCTTGACAACTGGCGGTGGACGACTCCGACCGGCCTCTGCAAATCCCACAACTGCTTTATGACAGGAATGGTCGCATTGTCTCCCAAAGCCCAACGGAACTCCTCATAATCCATCGGATACATTGAAATCCTGTCCTCCTCGCTGGGGATAGTTATCCCCCTCGTATTCTTCTTTATGCTTATGAGCGAACCCGTCTCCAGATAATCATAGCGCCCGTCCCGGACAAGATACTTGATGGCCTGCCGCGCAAGGGGACATTTCTGCACTTCGTCGAATATTATGACAGATTTCCTTTTTACCAGCGAAGTATGGAACTTGGCCTGGAGGCTCAGAAATAAAAAATCCAGATCAGATATGTCATCGAACAGGGATGCAATGTCTGATGAAACCCTGTTGAAGTCTATGAGGATATAAGACTCATACTCATTCTTCGCGAACTCCTCCACCAGAGTTGACTTGCCGACTCGCCGTGCCCCTTCAATCAGCAATGCGGACGTGCCGTTCTTGTTTCTCTTCCATTCCAGAAGGCTATTGTACAGTTTGCGCATGAAAAATCTTTCGGTCATATCGCATATATTTGGCTCAAATATACAACATTCCGATTTCCCCGCAAAAGTTTTTACCATAAATTCCGATTTCCCCGCAAAAGTTTTCGTGCTAAAACCGTATTTCCCCGAAAATTTCCACCATCTTTGTGTACCGGACGCGGAAAGTAGACACGGAAAATAATTTTTAGGCATTATTATTTTCCAAAGTAGACAAAGCACCAAGGCCGGACGGGACGTGCTCCCTGTCCGGTCAGATTGTTTCGCGGAACAGATCCTGAAGGCTCACGCTGGCATTGACCGCACCGTTATGGGCGGATTCGCCCAGCCCCATCGATGTCACCATTATAAGAAGAAGGGAATGTGAGGCCTTGTGGTTCTTTGAGAGCCTGAACGCCTCAAGTTTGTTCAACAGGTTCTTCTCGTAATCCGCCGTTATGTAGAACCGGTTTTCGGAAAACTTCATCTCGCACAGATAGTCCGTCCTCTCCTCGGGGGACGGAATCACCATATCCACCTGCGCCCCCGATCCGTCCGGGCCGTAGCCCGCCCAGCTGTAATCCTGCCCCAACGATTTGATTCTCAAGGCGTACTTTATCTGTTCGATATGCCTTGAGCACAGAAGTTCAAAAGTCCTGCCGCTCCAGCTCTCATACTCGTGCGTCCTCTGAAAATAAATCCAGTCCCTTCTCTTCGCTCTGTCTCCCACAAAGTTGAGGTAGAACAGCGAGAAGAAGTCGCATAGCTGGTAAACGGTTTCCTTTCTTTGCCCTCCGTATCTCGTGAAGGACCTGATTATCCCACATTCTTGCAGATTTTCAAGCATTTTGGAGAATGTGCCGCCGCCTTTACACTCTGTGGCTTCAAGGAGTTCGTGTCTGGTCATCCCGTAGAACCTGCCTCCCAGCAACCGCACCGTTTCGATATATTTGTCCGCCGACTGGAACAGACCCGCGTATACGTCCCGAAACTCCTGATCAAGCGAAGAGTTTCGAAAGTAGAACTCGTTGATGTTCTGGCTTAACGTCCGCCCCGGAAGCATACGGTCCATATAATATGGTATCCCTCCGATGGCCATATAGCTGAGCGCAATCTCGTAGTCGGACATCTTGAATCCCTTGCGGTCGTAATACTGCTTTGTCTCGCAGAGATTGAACGGTGCGAGGTACATCTTTTCGGTCAGGCGCCCGTGAAGTCCGCCATAATCCCTGATGATATTGTCCAGCATCCAGCTTGTGGCCGAACCGCAGACTATGAGGAAAATGTTTCTCTGCTTGACGGCCCAGCTGTTCCAGAAGTATCCGAGTTCTTCGATCAGCTCCGAAGACTTCGGCCCGGCGAGCCACGGCAGCTCATCCATAAAGACTACTTTCCGCGGGGACGGATTGGCATTCAGCAGTTTCTTGAGCAGATCGAAAGCGTCGAGCCAGTCCTCGGGTTCACCATAGGACGAGTCCAGACCATAGTCAAGCAGGCTGCGGTAGAAATGCTTCAGCTGGCTTTTCTTGCGCTGAGTTTCTTCTCCGGAGTCGTATTTGCGGAATGTGCCCACTACGGAAAACGCCAGCTCGCCCCGGAAGCATTCGTCAATCAGATAGGATTTTCCGACACGACGACGCCCGTAGATGGCCAGAAACTCGGACTTGTCCGAGCGATAGAGCCGGCTGATCTGCTCCAGTTCCCTCTGTCTGCCAATAATGTGTTCAGTATTCATCGCAGCTGTTTTTGTGCAAATATAAACGCTTCTCCGCATCAATCCAAAGAATCTCGGCCAAAATCGCACAAAAACTCGCATTTTGGCTGAGATTTACGGTTAGGGATTATTTATTGTAATTGTCTGTTGATTAGGCGTTTGTCCTTATTGCTTGAAATAATCTCAGCCAAAACAAGACGAAAAATCGCATTTTGGCTGAGATTCCAGCAGATGGCTGTGCGGGCTGTGCGTATGGTGCGCCGGGGGCTGTTCTGCCGGAGACCCTCGCTCCGCTCGCCCTCCCACTGCGCTTCGCTTGCGGGCCCCTCCCGCTATCAAGCGCGGGTGCTTAGGGCCTCCGGCGGAACAGCCCCCGGCGAACAACCGGCTTCACGGCGGTTTCCGGACGGCGTCGGACTTTTTGTCCGCCCGAGCAAAATGACGAGCCAATCATCCTGCCTTTTGTCTAGACAACCTACTCTCAATGAGCCGTCCATAGTTCGGGCCGCAGGATGGACGGCAGGCGGTCTTTATGCCTCCCGTCCACAATAAGGCCTCCAGGATGGACGGCAGGCGCCGCCATTGTTGAAAACCCGTTGAAAAATTCCCGAAAAAAGTTGCGGGGCCGTCCTTGGTGTCCTTGACCCGGATACCGAAGGCCTTGAGGGAGTCGCGGATGTGGTCGGAGACGGCTCAAGGTTTCAAGCATCCTATCGGCACGACCCAGATGCCATCCTCACGTTTATAAGCATAAGAGCCTGTGCCTGTCAGCACCATCAGAAATGAAGGCGCATTCATTTTGACCGTGTCAAGTTTCGAAGCCAGCGACTTCAAGATACGAGCCCCTTCTTCTACGAGTTTATCCCCTCCGAGCTTGATTTCCACCAGACCGTAGCTGCCATTCCTTAAATGCAGAACAGCATCACATTCAAGATTATTTTTATCTCTATAATGGTAGAGAGTTCCGTCCAGCGCCTCAACATATACGCGCAAGTCCCTGATGCACAAGGCTTCAAAAAGAAACCCCATTGTATTCAGGTCGGACAGGAGGTCTCCGGGACCTATGCCCAATGCCGCTGCACCTATCGAAGGATCCACGAAATAACGAGTGTCCGATGTTCTTATGGCTGTCTTTGAGCGGAGATTCGGATTCCAGGCCGGAGCATCCTCTATGACAAACAGTTTCTTGAGTGCAGCTATGTATGATGCAATGGTATCCGTTGTCATCGAACCGGCCGCATTTGTTTTAAGGTCTTCGCAGATGGAAGTTACCGAAGCTTGAGCACCTTGAAAGCGTGCATAGCTTCTGAGCAGACGGAGCGTAAAATCCCTGTCCCGTTCCACGGCATCCACAGCTGAAATGTCCGTACCGGCAATAGCATCGATGTAATTGAACGATTGACGGAGAGCTCCTTTCCTGGACATAGACAAGGCGGCCGGCCATCCGCCGCGGCATATGAGCCAGGCCAGATCATCTATCTGCAGATTATTTGAGGGATAAGCGGTTTCCGTCTCCCCGGCAAACAACTTACTGAGACTCAACTCGCCATTAGATTCTCCGGACTCCCAAAGGCTCATCGGACGCATTGTCATCCGCGCCGCGCGTCCGGTCCCTGTATGTTTTATCTTTTCCTGTTTTTCTTCCGGTATGACGGTCGAACCGGTGAATATGAATTGGGCTGTCTTCTCGTCGCGGTGATCCACCTCAAATCTGGCAGCATCCCAGAGCTCGGGAGCATCCTGCCATTCGTCAACCAGACGGGGAGTTTCACCTTTCAGCAGAAGGCCCGGCGAAGTCTGTGCCAATGTAATATATGTTCCGGAATGTGCCGGATCGTCCATGTACACTACACTCCCGGCCTGCTGCTCTGCCGTGGTGGTTTTTCCGCACCATTTCGTCCCTTCTATCAGGACCAGACCGGCAGCTTCAAGGTTATCTTTAAGGATATTATCGGCGACCCTTTTCCTATAATTGCTCATATGGCAAAGATACGGCTTTTTCGCAAACAATCAAGTCCTTATCTAATTCCATTCGGCAAGTTGGCCGCTTTCCATTTGGCAAGTTGGCCGCTTTTTATTCGGCAAGTTGGCCGCTTTTTATTTAACACTTTGTCCCCCGAAATGTCCGGATGGACAAAAGAATCAGGGCCATCCTCCCTACTCTAGCGTCCACTCGGGGCCGTCCTTGGTGTCCTTGACCTGGATACCGAGGGCCTTGAGAGAGTCGCGGATGTGGTCGGAGACGGCCCAGTCCTTGGCGGCCTTGGCGGCGGCGCGCTGCTCGAGGACCATATCCATAAGTCCGGAGATGACCTTGTCGTCAGTGCCTTCCGACGCTTCCTCGTCCTTGAGCCCCAGCACGCCGAAGACTATGTCATCGAACAGCTGCAAGAGAGTCGCCCTGTCCCCCTCCCCGAGCATCAGCTGCTTCGCCTTGGCGGAGTTGATGAGCCGCACGGCCTCGGAGATATGCGCGAGCGCGACCGGCGTATTGAGGTCGTCGCAGAGAGCGTCATATATCCCGTCGAAAATTGCCCTTACCTCAGGGCTCTCCGCAGGGCAGCTGTCCGGAGCGACCGCCCCGCTCAGCTCGCCGTAGGCGATCTGCGGCACTGCCCTGCCCGCCATCGAGTAGAGTTCGCGCGCGGCGAGCATAAGCCGCTTGAGGCCCTTCTCGGAGGCCTGGAGAGCCTCATTGGAGAAGTCGAGGGTGCTGCGATAATGCGCCTGAAGGATAAAGAAGCGCACCGTCATCGGGCTGTAGGCCCGGGTGAGCTTCGGGTGATCGCCGGAGAATAGCTCAGGCAGGGTGATGAAGTTGCCCAGCGACTTGCCCATCTTCTGTCCGTTGATGGTGATCATATTGTTGTGCACCCAGTAGCGCACGCCCTGCGTGCCTCGGGAAGCCTCGTTCTGCGCTATCTCACACTCGTGATGCGGGAACATCAGGTCCATCCCGCCTCCGTGGATGTCGAACTCGCGCCCGAGATACTTCTCTCCCATCACAGAACACTCGAGATGCCAGCCCGGGAAACCCTCCCCCCAAGGGGAAGGCCAGCGCATAATATGCTCGGGTTCAGCCTTTTTCCACAAGGCGAAGTCGTACGGGGCTCGCTTGTCGGACTGCCCGTCGAGGCTGCGCGTACCCTCGAGCGTGTCGTCGAGATTGCGTCCGGACAGCACGCCGTAGTGGAAGTACTGATTGTATTTTGTGACATCGAAATAGATGCTGCCGTTGCTCTCGTAGGCGTAGCCGGCGGCAAGAATTCTCTTTATGGCCTCAATCTGCTCGATGATGTGTCCCGACGCACGGGGTTCGATGGACGGCGGGGCCACGTTGAGCCTGCGCATCGCCTCGTGGTAGCGCAAAGTATAGGTCTGCACCACCTCCATCGGCTCCAGCTGCTCAAGGCGGGCCTTCTTCGCTATCTTGTCCTCCCCCTCGTCGGCATCGTGCTCCAGATGCCCCACATCTGTGATGTTGCGCACATAGCGCACCCGGTATCCCAGATGGCGCAGCAGGCGGGCAAGAATGTCATAAGTCACGCCGGGGCGGGCGTGTCCCAGATGCGCGTCGCCGTACACGGTCGGCCCGCAAACATACATCCCGACATATCCCGGATGCACCGGCACGAAGACTTCCTTTCTGTGCGAAAGGGTATTGGTAAGACTGAGGGTTCTCATTGCCATTATCGATAATCCTACGAAGATACGAATAAATTGATTATTTTAGCCGTATGAAATTCATAAGCTGGAACGTGAACGGCCTGAGGGCCGTGGCGGGAAAGGGATTCCCGGAAATATTCGAGAACTTCGACGCAGACTTCATCTGCCTGCAGGAGACCAAGCTTCAGGCGGGGCAGATAGACCTGGAGTTTCTCGGCTACTCTTCATACTGGAACTACGCCGAGAAGAAAGGCTACTCGGGGACCTGCATCTATACGCGGCTGGAGCCTCTCGGGGTGAGCTATGGCATCGGGGCGGAGGTACACGACACGGAGGGGCGGGTCATCACCCTCGAGATGCCGGACTTCTACCTTGTCAATGTCTATACCCCCAACTCCCAGGACGGGCTGCGGCGGCTCGGCTACCGGATGAGCTGGGAAGACTCGTTCAGGGCCTATGTCCGCTCGCTTGCGGAGAAGAAGGGGGTGGTCATCTGCGGCGATATGAATGTGGCGCACGAGGAGATAGACCTCAAGAACCCGTCCACCAACCACTTCAACGCCGGATTCTCCGACGAGGAGAGGGGAAAGATGAGCGAACTGCTCGCCGCCGGATTCCACGACAGCTGGAGGGAGCAGCACCCGCAGGAAGTCAAGTATTCCTGGTGGTCCTACCGTATGGCGGCAAGGGAGCGGAACGCCGGCTGGCGCATCGACTACTTCCTCGTGTCGGACAGTCTTGCGGACCGGATAGTCTCAAGCGAGATCCACAACGAGGTTTTCGGCTCGGACCACTGCCCTGTGGAACTGGTGCTGAAAGATTTCTAGGCGGCCTTCCTGCGGGAGCCGAGCAGCTCGAAGAGCACGACCAGGGCGACGCCGATGACACACCAGAGCGCTGCCATCGGTATCTGGAGGTCAAGCGGAGCCGCGCTGCCGCTGCGGTGCAGTTGCGCCTGCTCAATGGCGACACTGTCGTACCAAGGCCAAACCCTTATCAGCGAGCCTAATACAAATCCGAGCAGCACAATCAGCGTCTGGCGCTCCCATCTTGCGAGCAGCCAGTGCAGGAACTTCGCGAACGCGAGTATCCCGACCGCGCAACCGAGAGCGAAGACGATGATTACCGGCCAGTTGAAGTCCGAAATGGCCTGCATCACATAGTTGTACTTACCCATCACGAGCAGGATGAAACTGCCGGAGATACCCGGGAGAATCATCGCGCAGATGGAGACCGCACCGCAGACGAAGATGAACCAGATGTCGTCGGGGGTCTCTGTCGGCGAGAGGGTGCAGACCACCACTCCGATGACTATGCCGAGGACGACAAATATCATATCCTTGAGACGGAAGTCCTTGACGTCCCGGAACATAATGACCGTGGAGGCAAGGATGAGCCCGAAGAAGAACGCCCAGGTGAGTATAGGATAGAGGTTGAGGCAATATGTCACGACCTTGGCAAGGGAAAAGACGCTGACCAGCACGCCGACCATCAGCGCGACGAGAAAGTCGCCCTTTATGAGACGCCAGAACTCCGCGAAACGCCCCTTGAGCAGGGCTTTCCAGGTCTGCTTCTCGGTGACGGCATTGAGGGCGTCGACTATATCGGTGTAGATGCCTGTGAGGAGAGCGATAGTGCCTCCGCTCACGCCGGGCACCACGTTGGCAGCTCCCATACCGAAGCCTTTGAGGGCGACGGAGAGATAGTGGGACAGTGATTTCATCGGATTATGTTTAAATAATTCTTAATTTCCGCAAACACGGCGGACTGGCTCGCCGGAGGAGTGCCCTCCGGCGCGAGGACCACCAGATCGAAAACGTCTCCCGGCAACTGGTGTCGGCCTACCTTGAAGCAGGCGCGGCTGCATCTCGCTTCATATTCCGCGAAGAAGCTCTCCGGGCGGTCCACCAGCGAGATGAAGAGTTCCCCCGAGCCCTGCTCCGCGCGGGGGCCGCGAGTTTTCTTCCTGATAGTGCCGAGCAGGTCGCAATCCCCTTTGGAGGGCGCGAGAATATGCACGGGAATATGATGATAGTCAAAATATTGCTTCACCGACGCGCGGGCCGCGTCGAGGTCCTCGGCGGAGGAGTCGAGCAGTACCGTGGCGGTGCGGATGCGGTCCAGAGGGCAGAGGCCGTGCGGGGCGCGGCTCGCGTTACGCTTGAGAGCTACCAGCCTCAGCAGGGATTGCACGGGGTCTTTCATCTACGATTCGGCAAAGAGTTCCCTGATCTCCTGCTTCGCGGCTCTCCAGCGGGGGATATCTATCTTGGTCCCCACCACCTCGACGACCTTGGCCGCGATGATGGAGCCGGCTTCTCCGCAGACCTTGAGCGGCTTGCCGAGGGAGTGCGCATAGAGGAATCCGGCCGCGTAGGTATCCCCGGCCCCGGTGGCGTCGACGGTGTCCGCCGGCCACGCCTCTATGAAGTGCCGCTCGTCTCCGGAGCGTATCCAGCTGCCGTCCTTGCCGACCTTGACCACGGCGATCCTGCAGAGTGCGGCGATCTCGTCGAGCGCCTCCACCGGATCGGCAATCTTGGTGAAGGCCTTTGACTCCGTCTCGTTGGCGAATACTATGTCGACATATTTCTCCACTATGTCGTGGAGAAACGCGAGGTTGGACTCCACCACGTTGTAGGACGCCATATCTATCGAGATGATGCAGCCGGCCTTGTGCGCCAGCTCCACCGCCCTGCGGGCAAGCGCTTGATTCTGCACAAGATAGCCCTCGATATGGAAATAGTCATAACCCTCGAACCACTCGGGCTTCAGGTCCTCGGGGACGAGGTCGAGCGCGGCTCCGAGATAGACCGCGAAGGTGCGCTCGGCGTTGCCGCCGCTGATGAACACCATCGAGCGTCCGCTGGAGTGCCGGCTCTTGAGGAGCGTCGTCTTCACCCCGTACTGCTCCTGGTCGCTCTTGAAGAGCAGTCCCAGCTCGTCGTCGCCTATCTTGCCTATGAATCCCGACGGCATCCCGAAGATGGAGGTGCAGGTGATGGTGTTGGCGGCCGATCCGCCGGCCACGTATTTTACTCCCAGCGGCTTGAGCGCCGCCCATATCTTGTCGCCCGTCTCCATATCGACGTGCTGCATACTTCCCTTGGGGAGATGGTAGGTATTGAGCAGAGAATCATCCGGCAACACCGCCAGGATGTCAGTAAGAGCGTTACCTATTCCAAGTATCGATTTCATATCTTGCAAAATTAGCATAATTATCCGTAAATTTGCGCCCTATGAACAGGAAAGCGGCCAAAGTGATAAGGTACCTGCTGTCTGTCGGACTGGCGGCGGTGCTGGTGTGGTTTGCATTCAAGGGTGTGGACTGGCAGGCATTCCTCGACGGTCTCAAGGAGACGCGCTGGGGATATGTGCTGCTCTTCACCCTTGTGTCGGTGCTGGCGCTCTTCTTCAGGGAGGAGAGGTGGAGAGTGATGATGGAACCTCTCGACCCCGACGTGAAGATGCTGGACGCGTGGGACGCGTCGAACGTGGGCAACATAGTGAACGTGGTGCTGCCGGGCGCGGGAGAGTTCGTGCGCGGCGGATATATCCGCTCCAAGAAGATGAGCTACGAGAAGATTATGGGCACCATAGTCTGCGAGAGGGCCTGGGACGTGATCTCGGTGCTGCTGATGCTCATATTCGCGCTGATGCTGAAGTGGGACACGTTCGGCTCCTTCTTCATCGCCAACATCTGGGGGCCGCTGACCCACAGCCTCGGGTTCTCGATGTGGTGGATACTCGCGCCGGTTCTGCTTGCGCTGGCGGGCTTCTTCTGGGGAGTGTTCCACTGGGAGGGCAGGTTCACTTTCTGCGCCAAGGTCGCCGGCACGATACGCGGCCTCGGAGTCGGCATCGCCAGTTTCGTGCACATCAGGCGCAAGTGGGCGTTCCTGCTATACACCATCGGTATCTGGGTCACGTACCTGCTGATGACCTACTACAACTTCAAGGCCATCCCGGCGCTGGAGCATCTGACGTTCTTCGACTCGATCTTCGTGTCGGCGGTGGGCAATATCGCCTCCGTAATCCCGGTTCCGGGCGGCATAGGGGCATACCACTACCTCGTCGCGCTGACCCTTGAGTCCATCTACGGGGCGACCTGGGAGACAAGCCTGCTCTTCGCGACGCTCAGCCACGAGACCCACGCCCTCCTGCTGATTGTACTCGGCATAGCTTCCTACGTGCGGCTGGGGCTGAGACGCAGGCGTTAGAGGTCCCGAGGCCTCACAGTCCTATGGCAAAAATAGCCGGCCAAAAATTGCTTTTTAGTCGGCTAATTTCTAACTTTGCAATCCCTTTCGGGGGACAAGGCCGGTTCCGTAGCTCAGTCGGATAGAGCAACAGCCTTCTAAGCTGTGGGTCGCGCGTTCGAGTCGCGCCGGAATCACTTCCCTTTTTTGCTTTTATGTGCCTTGTGGTCGCTCCAGAGGCCATAGACCTCGCTGACGTTGCCGGCGGTGGTGAACGCCTTGATGTCGTTGTCGCGGATAAACTCCATCAGGGCGGCAAACTCGTCCTGGGTCAGCAGGGTCTGGATCTCCATATACTTCTCGCCGGTGTAGCCGCCCGTCACCTCGTAGAGCGAGCAGCCGCGCACGATGTCCTCGATGATGTATTTGCGGATGCGCTCGTGCTCCCGCGAGATGATGCACACCCTCTTGCGCCGGCTGAGGCTCGCCATAAAGTAGTTGACGATCAGGCCGTTGATCCAGGTGCCTATAAGCCCGATGATGACCAGGCGGAACGGGTTGATGAGGAATGCGGTGCAGCAGATCACCACTCCCGCGATGGTCACCGACATCCCCATATCGAAGTGGAGATACTTGTTGAGAATCTTGGCGAGAATGTCGAGCCCTCCCGTGGAAGCGTTGATCCTGAACAATATGGCCTGAGAGGCGCTGAGCACCAGCACGAAAGTGAGCAGGTCGAACCATAGGTTGCCCATCATCGATGCCGCACCCGGCTCCATCAGGTTCTGGTAAGGGCATATCATCTCCCAGGCATTCATCAGAGGGCCAAGCACCAGCGCGGCATAGGCCGTCTTGACCCCGAATTCGGGACCGATCAGGATATATGCGATAACGAGCAATATAGCGTTGATTATCAACACTATGGTGGAGACTTTAACGGCGACGCCCATATTCGCGAGCACTCCGCTGACCACGATGGAGAGGCCGGAGATGCTGCCCACCACGAGCTTGCTCGGGATGAGGAAGTAGTACACCGCAGCTGCGGCGATGAACATTGCGATGGAGATGATGAGCATCTCCTTCCAGAACTTGAGAGTCCGTATGGACTTGGATAGAGGTTCTTCTTTCATTGATTTTGGTTTTTCAGATATTCGTCAATCGCCTTGGCGGCCTTGCGCCCCGCTCCCATCGCAAGGATCACGGTGGCCGCGCCGGTGACCGCATCGCCCCCGGCGAAGACTCCCGCACGGGTGGTCGCCCCGGCCTCATCGGCCACGAGACAACCCCTGCGGGTGGTTTCCAGTCCCTGCGTGGTATTGGCTATGAGAGGGTTGGAGGAGGTGCCGAGAGCCATTATCACGGTGTCGGCACTTATCTCGAACTCGGAGCCCGGGACAGGCACGGGACTTCTGCGCCCGCTCGCGTCAGGCTCTCCGAGCTGCATACGGATGCAGCGCATAGACTTCACCCAGCCGCGCTCGTCGCCGAGGATCTCCACAGGGTTGGTCAGGAGGTCGAATACTATCCCCTCCTCCTTGGCGTGGTGCACCTCCTCGCGGCGCGCCGGAAGCTCCGCTTCCGTCCGTCGATAGACGATATGCACTTCGGCCCCGAGCCGAAGCGCAGTGCGCGCCGCGTCCATCGCCACATTGCCGCCGCCGACCACGCAGACCTTTCTGCCGGCGTGTATCGGGGTCAGGTAATCCTCCCTCCAGGCGCACATCAGGTTGTTGCGGGTGAGGAACTCGTTGGCGGAGAAGACTCCGCAGAGGTTCTCCCCCGGGATGCCCATAAACTTCGGCAGACCGGCTCCGGTGCCGATGAATACTGCCTTGAAGCCCATCGTGTCCATCAGAGAATCCACCGTGACGGTGCGGCCCACGACCACATCGGTCTCTATCCTGACTCCGAGCTTGAGCACGTCCCCGATCTCCTGCTCGAGGACTTTCTCCTTAGGCAGACGGAACTCCGGTATGCCGTACTGGAGCACTCCGCCGGCCTTGTGCAGGGCCTCGAAGACAGTCACGTCGTAGCCCCATTTGGCAAGGTCGGAAGCGCAGGCAAGCCCGGCAGGGCCTGAGCCTATGACGGCGACCTTGACTCCGCGCGAGGCCGCAGCCTTGCGTGCGGCCGTGCTGTCGGGGCCGCGACGCTCCCTCATATGGTCGGCGACGAACCTCTCCAGCTTGCCTATCGCCACCGGCTCGCCCTTGACGCCGAGTATGCAGCTGCCCTCGCACTGTGTCTCCTGCGGGCAGACGCGACCGCAGACCGCCGGCAGCGAGGAGTCCTGCGCTATGATGTCGGACGCTCCCGCTATGTCCCCCTCACGGAGCTTCGCTATGAACTCCGGTATCTTCAAGCCCACCGGACAGGCGACCACGCAGCGCGGGTTCTTGCAGTGAAGGCAGCGGCTCGCCTCCAGCAGGGCTTCTTCCTTATTGTAGCCGTAGCAGACTTCTTCGAAATTGGTTGCGCGGGTCTTGGGATCCTGCTCGCGCACAGGCACTCTCGGTATTCTTCCTGCCATCACTTTCCCCTCCCTATTCTGCATTTATGGTTCTGAAGCGCTTCGGCTTCCTCTGTCCTGTACTGTCCCTGTCGGCGCATCGCCTCGTCGAAGTCGACTTCAGCGCCGTTGAACTCCGGCCCCTCCACGCAGGCGAAGCGGGTCTTGCCGCCCACCGTGACCCTGCAGGCCCCGCACATCCCCGTGCCGTCCACCATAAGGGTGTTGAGACTCACGGTAATGGGAAGCCCGAGCTTCTGCGCGGCGAGGGTCGTGAACTTCATCATTATCATCGGGCCAATCGCCACGGCCATAGTGTATCTGCGTCCGTCTTCCCGCACCAGCTTCTCAAGCAGGGCGGTCACCATCCCGTGGAAGCCCTCCGAGCCGTCGTCGGTGCAGATGAAGAGATTGTCGCAGACGGCGGCCATCTCGTCCTTATATATGAGCAGGTCGCGGGTCTTCGCGCCTATGATCACGTCCACCTTGGCGCCGCGCCCGTGCAGCCACTTGGCCTGCGGATAGACCGGGGCTGTCCCTACTCCGCCGGCGATGAAGATATAGCGGCTTGCGGAGAGCTCGTCCGGACTCTTAGCGACGAAGTCGGAAGCCTTGCCGAGAGGTCCGGTCACATCGCAGAAAGCCTCGCCGGGCTCATATGCGACTATATCTCTCGTGGAAGCCCCGATGGCCTGGGTGACGATAGTCACGCTCCCCTCTTCAGGGTCATAATCGCTGATTGTCAGCGGAATGCGCTCGCCTTTCTCGTCGGGGCGCAGCATCAGGAACTGTCCCGGCGCCGCCGCGCGGGAGAGCAGCGGGGCGTGTACTTTCATCCGACAAATCGTCGGCGTAAGCATCTCTTTGGTTAAGATCTCGTACATAATGACTTCAAATTTAGTCAATCCGTAAGAAAGATGCAATACCCCGCAGCAGCATACAAAGACGGCCCGGGCAGATGCCTGAGCCGTCTTTGTGCGGTAAGCGGGGACAGACTAGAACCTGTAGCGGAGACCGAGGGCGAAGCCGTTCCAGCCGAAGCCGCCGCCGATGAAGTTGAACACCGGCTTCCAGTCAAGGGATACATTGATAGGCACTGAAGGGATCTCAACCTCGGCGCCGAGCTGTCCTACGATACCGAGGGCCATCCCCGTGGTGGAGTTGCCCTCGCTGTTGGTGGTGTTGTAGAAACCTACCTGCGCACCCGGTCCCGCATAGAAGTTGACTATGCCTGACTGGGCGAAGACGAAATCGTAGATACCGCTGAGATAGAACGCGTTGCCTCCCCACATTCCGAGGTCAGCCTCGACAAAGTTTGCGCCGACGCTGTGTTGATAGGAAAGTTCAGCACCATAGCCGATGCGGAGACCGATGGCGCGCGGCTGAGCGGAAAGGGCAACCCCGAACATCAGAACGGAGAGAATCACGACAATTGCTTTTTTCATAACTTGTAAAGATTTAAAGGTTAATATAATACACTTATTTTACAATTCCGGAGAAACCGAGGAACGCCATCGCCATAATGCTGACGGTAATCAGCGCGATAGGCAGTCCCCTGAACGACTTCGGCACGTCGTTGAGGGCGAGGTGCTCGCGCAGACCTGCGAAGAGGCACATAGCGAGTCCGTAGCCCAGCGAAGTCGCAAGAGCATAGACGGTGGCCTCGCCCAGACCGAGCAGGTGGGAAGCCCCGCCGCCGAAAGAGAACTCCTTGGTCACCACGGTGATGGCCACGCCGAGCACGGCGCAATTGGTCGTGATGAGCGGGAGGAAGATACCGAGCGCCTGATAGAGGGAGGGACTGATCTTCTTCAGCACGATCTCCACCATCTGCACGAGGGCGGCGATCACGAGGATGAACGAAATCGTCTGCAGGAACTCAAGCCCCGTCGGCACGAGGAGATACCGGTTGAGCAGGTAGGTCACGACCGTGGCGAGGGTGATCACGAAGCAGACCGCGCCGGACATACCTGTGGCGGTGGAGAGCCTGTTGGAGACCCCGAGGAACGGACAGATGCCGAGGAACTGCGAGAGCAGTACGTTGTTGACGAATATCGCCGATATTATTATGAGAATATATTCCATATCGCAATATTACTTTTTGGCAAGGAACTTATTGAAAAGCACCATCAGGTAGCCGAGCACGAGGAACGCGCCCGGAGCCATCACGAATGCGAGTATGCCGTCGCCGGCGAGGAACTTGACCCCGAACACGGAGCCGCTCCCGAGGATCTCGCGGATGACTCCGATGACCGTCAGGGACATCGTGAAACCGATGCCGATGCCGAGTCCGTCCAGAGCGGAGTCGAGCACGGAGTTCTTGTTGGCGAACGCCTCGGCGCGTCCGAGCACGATGCAGTTGACCACGATGAGCGGGATGAAGAGGCCGAGGGTCTCATAGACCGCCGGCACATAGGCCTGCATCAGCAGTTGGAGCACTGTCACGAAGGTCGCGATGATGACGATATAGACCGGGATGCGCACCTTGTCGGGCACGGCCGGAGCCACGAGCGAGATGGCCATATTGCTGAGCACCAGCACGAAGGCCGTAGCCAGGCCCATCTCCAGTCCGTTCATCGCGGAAGTGGTGGTCGCAAGTGTAGGGCACATACCGAGCACCAGCACGAATGTAGGGTTGTCCTTGACGAAACCCTTGGTAATCAGAGAAATCTTATTGCTCATTGTATTCTCCTCCTTCATTTTCGGCTGCCTGCGGCGTTGCAGACAGAGTCCGGTAGACTTTCAGGGCGTTGACCACCGCCAGCGTATATGCGCGGGAGGTGATGGTGGAGGCGGTGATGGCGTCGATGTCGCCCCCGTCCTTCTTGACGGCGAGCCTCTTCTGCGCCGGGTCAAGCCCCCTGAACTGCGAGAGGAAGCCCTCGTCGTTCTGGCACTTGGCCCCGAGTCCCGGAGTCTCGCTGTGGGAGATGACGGAAGTGTTGCACACCGTGCCGTTCGGGCAGATGCCGACCATCACGGAGAGCACTCCGCTGAAGCCGTTGACATCCGAGATGACCGCGACCCCGGAAGCCGTCGTATAGTATTTATAGTCAACCCCGTCCACCTTTACTGAAGACTCGGTGACGTCTCCGCTGAACTCGGGGAGAACCTTGGCGATGGCGTTTGCCGTCTTGGCTGCCTGAGCCGCCTCTACGGGCTCTTTGGTCACGGCGTACGCGACTCCGAGGACCGCAGAGCAGATGAGGCACACCAGCGTCAGGCAGAGTACC
Organism: Acetatifactor sp.; assembly: GCA_963643555.1. Taxonomy (GTDB): domain Bacteria; phylum Bacteroidota; class Bacteroidia; order Bacteroidales; family UBA932; genus Cryptobacteroides. Next base: position 25,742 of record CAVILJ010000008.1, on the reverse strand, counting down.
ATATTCTTGAGTGTAGATTGTGCTGCCATAGTTTATGCCCTCCCGTACTTTTTAGGATGGAACCAGTTGTTGAGCAGCGGCACCGCGCAGTTCATAATGAGGATTGCGAAAGACATACCCTCCGGATATGAGCCGAAGTAGCGTATCATCATCAGTATCACGCCGATGCCTATGCCGTAAACAATGCCGCCGAGCGTACTCATAGGCGAGGTCACGTAGTCTGTGGCCATAAAGCAGGCCCCCAGCACGACTCCGCCGGTGAGCAGGTTGAACACCGGGTCGGTATAGGTCTCCGGATCGGCAAGCCAGAATATGCCGGAGATGACGGCGACCGTGACGAAGATGCTGAGCGGAATCCAAGGTTTGACGACCTTGCGGCAGAGCAGGTAGATAAAGCCGAGAAGGAGTGCCACGGTGGAAATCTCGCCGGCGGAGCCTCCGATGTTGAAGAACATCGTCTCAAGATAGTCGGTACCCTCCACCGCCTCGACTCCGCCCTCGGCGTATCTGCCGAGCAGGGTCGCGCCCGAGATCGCATCGGTGGCCCGGATAAATCCCTGAGGGATGGTCCAGTCCGTCATATAGGTCGGGAACGATACGAGCAGGAACACGCGGCCCGCCATAGCAGGGTTGAAGAGGTTCTGCCCGATGCCGCCGAAAGTCATCTTGACGACTCCGATGGAGAAGACCGCACCGATCAGCACGACCCACCACGGGGTCAGGACAGGCAGGTTCAACGCCAGAAGGATACCCGTCACCACGGCCGAAAGGTCGGAGACGGTGGAAGGGCGCTTGAGCAACCATCTGGTGATGGCCCACTCGAGCAGCACGCAGGAAGCCACGCTGACCGCGAGCACCATAAGCTCGTGCCAGCCGTAGAAGAGTACGGACACGAGCACGGCAGGCGCAAGCGCGATGACCACATCCCTCATCAGGGAGCGGGTGGACACGTCGGCGTGCACGTGCGGAGATGGAGAAACCAGTAACTTTCCCATAAATATCTACTTTTTGGCGGCTTCCGCAGCAGCCTTGGCGGCAGCGGCGCGCGCACGGATAACACCCATAACCTGTCCCTTGGCCTGACGTACATTGTCGAGCAGAGGGATGTTTGCCGGACAGCTGTAGAGGCAGCAGCCGCACTCTATGCAGTCCTGAGCGGCATTCTGCTCAAGAGCGGCGACATCGCCCGCCTTGTAGAGCCTGTTGAGCAGGAACGGCTCCAGCCCCATCGGGCAGGCGTCGCTGCACCTGCCGCAGCGGATGCAGTTGCCCGCACTCTTGCGGCGGGTCGCGGCCTCGCTCAGATAGAGGATGGAGGATGAGCCCTTGACGGTGGTGGCATCGATGTTGGCGACGGCCTTGCCCATCATCGGACCGCCGCTGATGATCTTGGCAGCCCCTTCAGGGATGCCGCCGGCCTGCTCGATGACGAACGATAGCGGCACGCCGATGCGGAAGAGGTAGTTGTGCTGCCTCTCCACCGGCAGGCAGTCGCCCGTGACGGTCAGGACATTGGTGAGCAGCGGCCTGTTCTTCTGCACGGCCTCATAGACCGCGAGCGAGGTGGTGACGTTCTGCACCACGGCGCCGGCATCGATAGGCAGGCAGCCGGACTTCACCTGACGGCGCAGCACTGCGTCGATGAGCTGCTTCTCGCCGCCCTGCGGGTAGCGCTTCTTGAGGGTCACCACTGCCATATCGGCATATCCGAGCTCCGCGACGGCGGCACTGAGGGTCGCGATGGCCTCCGGCTTGTTCTCCTCCACTCCTATCACGCAGCGGCAGCCGAGCACTTTCTGCATAATCGCGGCCCCGACGACCACCTCCCTGGTGCGCTCAAGCATAATGCGGTAGTCGCTGGTGAGGTAAGGCTCGCACTCCGCGCCGTTGATGATCAGACACTCGGCGACCTTGCCGGGGGCGGGATTGAGCTTCACGTGGGTCGGGAAGGTGGCCCCTCCGAGACCGACCACGCCGCAAGCCTTGATGCGGTCGAGGATGAACGCCCTGTCCTCGGGAATCACGGTGACGAGCGTGTCGCTGAGGTCAATACCCTCCGCCCACTCGTCGCCCTCGACCGCAATCTCGATGTGGGTCACCGGATTGCCCGCGAGGTCCTTGCGCGGAGCTATGGACTTGACCGTGCCGGACACCGGAGAGTGTACGAAAGCCGAGATAAATCCGCCCGGCTCGGCGATGACCTGCCCGGCCTTGAGCTTGTCGCCGACGGCGACTACAGGCTTCGCCGGAGCACCGAGATGCTGGGACATAGAGACATAGACCGTCTGCGGAAGAGGCAGCGTCTCTATCGCGCAGTCGCGGGAGAACTTATTGTCGTGCGGATGTACTCCGCCGATCGAAAAAGTCAGCTTATTCATTGGTGACCTCCTTCTTTACTGTTTTCGGGGCCTCGGAGACAGGCGCGGCGGCTCTCTCGGCTGCCGGAGCGGCTTCCGCCGCCGGCTTAGGCTCGACCTTCTTCGGGATGAAACCGACCACGTGTATCGCCCCGGTCGGGCACTCGAAGAAGCACTGTCCGCAGGCCTTGCACTTGCTGTAGTCGATGTAGCAGAGGTTGTCGGCTATGGTGATGGCGTCGAACTTGCAGACCTTGGCGCACTTCCCGCAGCCGATGCAGGCGACTGCGCAGGCCTTGCGGGCCACCCCGCCCTTGTCCTTGTTGACGCAGGACGTATAGACCCGGCGGTTGTTCTTTGCCGTCGTACCTATGTTGCGAAGCTCTATGATATGCTTAGGACAGGCCCTGACGCAAGCGCCGCAGGCGGTACAGAGCTTCTCGTCGACCTCCGGGAGTCCGGTCTCCGGGTTCATCCTGACGGCCCCGAACTTGCAGGCCTCCACGCAGTCGCCGCAGCCCAGGCAGCCATAGGAGCAGAGAGTGTCGCCGCTGTAGAGAGCGGCCTTGACGCGGCAGGACTGCACCCCGTCATATTCATTGACCCGGGGACGGTTGGCGCAGCTGCCGTTGCAGCGCACCACGGCGACCTGAGGGGTCTTCTCCTTGACTTCGTAGCCGAGGATGGCCGCCACTTTCTTCATCACCTCGTTGCCTCCCACAGGACAGTAGTTGTTGTCGAGGTTGGGGGCCTTGACTGCAGCGTCGGCAAAGGCCCTGCACCCCGCGAAGCCGCAGCCGCCGCAGTTGGCGCCGGGCATCACCTTCTCCACTTCATCAATCCGCGGATCCTCCTCGACCTTGAACTTCTTCGCCACCCAGAAGAGGACGAGCGCGAGCAGCAAGCCGAGCACCGTGAGGATCACGACGGTCAGGATAACAGTGTGTGTCATTATCTTTTGATCTTAAAAATATAGTCTTTCTTGAGTCTGCCCCTCATCAGATAGAGCACCCCGTACCATAGCGCCACAGCCCCCAGGGCACACAGTCCTGAGGTGAGCTCCCCCGCCCCGGCGAAAGTCAGAGCGAGCAGCACGGCGACCAGCACGAGCAGCGGGGCCACATAGGCGAGCAGCACGGCAATGTGGCCCATCGCGGTGGTGAGTACCACCTCGACCTCCTCGCCCACACGGAAATCGTCCAACCCCCGAGTCGGGACCTGGACCGCCTTGGTCTTGGCGCTGCCGAGACCGCAGAAGCCCTTCGCGTGGCAGGAAGAGCAGGCTGCTTCGGAGACTATCTCCACTGTGGTGAGTTCGGGCGTGATCGCAACGATTCGTCCGCGATGTGATATTTCGCTATTCGAATTCATTGCCCATTACCGAATCCATATCGTTTATAGTGGTGTCAAGGTTCATAGCCGAGCCGTAGGTGGCGGCTGCACGGATGTCGAGGCTGTCGTCCTCCTCTACGAAGCGCAGCTGCCCGCCCTTGTAGCGCATATCGATGTCGCGCGTCTCGCCGTTGCGGTGCTTGGCTATGATGATCTGAGTCTTCTCCTTGTCGCCCTCGTTCTCGCTCAGGCCGATATAGTCCGGGCGGTGGATGAAGATGACCATATCGGCATCCTGCTCGATGGAGCCGGACTCGCGCAGGTCGGAGAGCTGAGGCTTGCCGCCCGAGCCCTGACGCTGCACGGCGTTGCGGGACAGCTGCGAGAGCGCGATGATCGGCACGTTGAGCTCCTTCGCCGTGGCCTTGAGGGTGCGGGAGATGGCAGCTACCTCCTGCTCGCGCAGTCCCTTGAGCTCGGAAGGCCCCTGCATAAGCTGCAGATAGTCGATGACGATGAGGCGCACGCCCTTGTTCTTGACGAGGCTCTTGGCCTTGGTGCGGAACTCCATCAGCGGGAGGCTCGGCGTGTCGTCGATGTAGAGCGGGGCTTTGGAGAGCGAGCGGAGCTTATGCTCCAGCTGCTGCCACTCGTAGGCCTCGAGCTTCACTCCGCCCTTGATCTTGTCAGGATGCAGGCCGGACTCTGAGGTGATCAGACGGTTGGCGAGCTGTATCGCGGCCATTTCCAGAGAGAAGAACGCGACAGGCATATGGTGGTCGACGGCAGCGTTGCGGGCTATGTTGAGCGAGAATGCGGTCTTGCCGACCGAAGGACGGGCCGCGAGGATGATCAGGTCCGAAGGCTGCCAGCCCATCGTGACCGCGTCGAGGCTCGGAAATCCCGAAGGCACTCCGCTCAGTCCGCTGCTGCTCTGCTTGGACTGGATGGAGTCCATCGCCGTGTTGATCAGGGAGCCGATGTCCTGCACCTCCTTGCGGACGTTGCTCTGGATGGCATCGTAGATGCGCGTCTGGGCAGTGTCTATCAGGTCGTCGACCTTGATGGCGTCGTCGTAGGAGTCGCGCAGGATGTCGTATGAAGCGGTGATCAGGTCGCGCTGGATGGTCTTCTGCTTGAGTATCTTGATATAATACTCGATGTGCGCCGCAGAACCGACCTTCTCGGAAAGGTTCGCCAACGCCACGATGCCCCCGACGGCCTCCAGATTGGAGAGCTGGCGGAGCTTGTTGCTTACGGTGATGATGTCCACCGAGGTGTGCTCGGAGACAAGCGAGGTCATAGCCTCGAATATCATCCTGTGCTTGGGATCGTAGAAGCAGGGGGCGGTGAGGTCCTCGAGCGCCTTGTCGACACACTCGGGCTCGAGAAGCATAGCGCCGAGGACAGCCTCTTCGACATCAAGAGCCTGAGGCGGTTTATTGCCGATCTCAAGCCCTATCCTATCCAGATCTGCCGGCTGTTCCTTCTTGCGGACGCCGCCTGACTTCTGCGGAGGCATATCGCTTCTAGATGTCAGGGTTGACTATGATGCGTCCGCAGTGCTCGCAGATGACGAGCTTCTTGCCGGAGGCGATGTCGATCAGACGCTGAGGGGTAATCGTATGGAAGCAGCCCCCGCAGGCGTCGCCGTAGGTGCCGTCCTCGTTCTTCGGATAGAGCGAAACCACGGCAAGATGGTTGTGGGTGCTCTTGCGGATGCGCTCGTAGGCGCTGAGCGTCCTCTCGTCGAGCTTGGAGGTGAACTCCCCGCGGCGTTTCCGGAGCTCGGCCTCTTCCTTGGCGGTGGACTCCACGATTGTCGAAAGCTCCTCCTTCTTGGACTCAAGGTCTCCCTCCCTGATGGTGATGCGGTCGCCGATGCGGTCGAGGTCGGCCTTGCGCTCCTCGATGGCCTCGCGGGCCTCGTTGATGTTCTTCTCGGCTATCGCACGCAGGAGTCCCTGATTCTCAAGCTCTTTGTTGATGGAGTCGTACTCGCGGCTGTTGGAGATGTTCTCCAGCTGCGAGCGGTATTTCTCGATCTGCGCGTCGAGCTCCACGATCTCCTGCTTTGCGGCGGAGATGTTCTGGTTGTATCCGTCGATGAGCTGCTCCACGCGGGCGCTCTTGGCCTTGAGGGACTCGACTTCCTCTTCGAGGGCCGCGACCTCCTCCGGAAGCTCGCCGCGAAGCTGGACCAGCTTGTCGATATCGTTGTCGGCGGCCTGAAGCCCGTAGAGGGTGTGCAGCTTCTCCTGAGCGCTCTGCTCGCTGTCCGCAAAGTTCTTGCGCAGAGACACGAAAGTCTCGCGCTCGTCGATCGGGGTCTGAACTTTTGTCGTTTTCTTGGTGGTTGCCATATGTAATTATTATTTTATTCGCAAGTGAGGTGCAAAGGTAGCAAATCTTTTGCTTTTATTCAATCTTAAAGGCTCTTCTTTATCTCCACAAGACGCTCGCGGATGCCCTTGAGCGAGGTGAGCACCTTGACCCTCGCCTCCACTGCGGCCCGCTCGGACTCCAGTTGCCTTGCGGCCCCGTCCAGCGAGAGACCCTTCTCCTTGGTGAGATAGTGGATCTGGCGGAACGTCTCGATGTCCTCCGCCACATACAGCCTGTTGCCTTTGGCGTTGCGGCGCGGGCGGATGAGACGGGGGAAGCTGTTGGTCCAGAACCTCACGAGCGAGACGGACTCCCCGATCTCGCGGGCGACTTCGCCGATAGTGTAAAAGAGCTTTGCCATCGTATTAATCCATTGACTGTTTGGTATTCACCGACATATAGAGAATATTGGAGTAGTCGGCCGGGCTGACCGACGCGAAGATGTAGTTGACAGGGTTGAGGAACCGGTCCCCGAGGCGGATTTCGTAGTGGAGGTGCGGGGCGAAAGCCTTGCCGGACATACCGGAGGTGCCTATCTTCTGCCCGGCGGAGACTCTCTGCCCCGCGCGCACGGCGGCGGCCTCAAGGTGGGCATAGACGGTAGTGTAGCCGCCCTCGTGGAGCAGCTCCACCGTCTTTCCGAGCTTCTTGGAAGAGTAGACCCTGCTCACCGTGCCGGCAGCCGACGCATAGACGGGAGTGCCCCGCGCGACTATGAAGTCGATCCCCTCGTGGTAGACATAGGCCTTGTAGAACGGGTCCATCTTGCGGCCCGTGGAGGCCCCCACCTGGGAATATGTTATATCCTTGACAGGCATAATCATAGGCGGCATTATGAAGTCCTCGCGGGCGAGGCTGCGGAATATTCTCGCGAACGCTTCGTCCACCCTGTCCGCCTCAGCCAGCAGGCGGTCCGCCTTGTCGCGGGTGTAGTTGGCGATCTTCGCGTCCGGCACCGTGTCGCTCGCGAACATAAAGTCCAGGCTCGCCATCGGATCGGCCCCCGGAGCATTGGCGTGGAACGCGGTCTCGTATATCTCGTTGTCCTTGTACTGCAGGTTGGCTATGCCGTCGCGGAGCAGCTCCTCCTTCGGCGCGAGGGTCGGGTAGAGCCTCTCGTACATCTTGATTTCGCGCCGGAGCTCCCTCTCGGTATCGGTCCTCCAGAAGAGCGCGAAGACACCATATACCAGCACGGCGACAGTCAGGGTGACAAGCAGATAGGCAAGCACCAGCAGCAGTATCCGGCCCGCGTTGACGCGCACCTTCCCGAAGCTGAAACTCTTCGGATCGAACTCGAAGCGCCTTCTATTCACCGTTCTTCCTCCCCCGACGGAGCAGCTCCATCGTACTCTTGGCCATCGTCGCGGCGCTCTCCGAACTCCGCTTCTCGATCATCGCGCGGTACTCGTCTTCAGGCATATTGATATCCAGATAATTCATCGGGTTCACCCGGTTGCCCCGGTATATCACCTCGTAGTGCAGATGCGAACCGGTGGACTTGCCGGTGCTGCCCACGGTGCCTATGCGGTCGCCCCGGTGCAGCTTCATCCCGGGGCTGACCTCTATCGTGTGGAGGTGGGCGTAGCGGGTCTTGTAGCCGTAGCCGTGGTCCACCACGATCTCGTTGCCGTAGCCCCAGAGATGCATCCCCGTCTTCTCCACAATGCCGTCGCCGGTGACATAGACGGGCGTGCCGGTCTTGGTGGCGAAGTCCTGCCCCCCGTGCCTCTCCCCTCCTCCGTAGACCGGGTCGATGCGGTAGCCGAAGCTGCTGGACAGGCGGAACTTGCCCGGCTCGGGCAGAATCGGGGGCACGTTCGGCACGCAGGAGATCATATCGCCGGCCTGCAGGGAGAGTTTCCCCACCTCGTCGAGCGACTTGCTCCCGACATAGGTACGCTTGGTGAGATCGTCCAGACGCCTTACGGTGCGGCGCAGGTGGGAGTTCGCCCCGAGCCGGTCGAGCTCGGCGTAGCGGTTGATGCCCTCCAGTCCGGAATTGCGCACCTCGTCAGGGATGGGATTGAGGCCGTAGATGGAGCGGTAGACATCATCGTCGCGCTGCTCTATGCCCTTGAGGGTCTGCTCATAGATGTCGAGCTGGCGGTCGAGCACGCTCATCCTCGCCTCCCACTCGGCGTGCTTGCGCTTGAGGGCGGCGGTACGCGGAAGCTCCAGACGGAAGACCGAGAGGTAGAGCCAGAAATACATCAGCACCAGAGCGGCCGCTCCGGCTATGAGCAGAGCCACTCTGATGTGCCTGAGGTATTTAGGCTCGTCCTGAGCCTCATACATCAGGGTTTCCGGATTGAACACATACTTCGGCATCGGGCGCAAAGATACTGATTTTTTAGCAATTGCGGCGCGTCATCTCAAGCCGCTTTCCGCTCCCCGGAGGGAAAAATTGGAAATTGTCGCCAAAAAACAGTATTTTTGTAGTTTGTTTGACAGATAAATCCATTATGACTTCTAAGGAAATAAGGCGGAAATTTCTCGATTTCTTCGCATCCAAGGGACACACCGTCGTGCCTTCAGCCCCGATGGTGGTCAAGAATGACCCGACGCTGATGTTCACCAACGCCGGTATGAACCAGTTCAAGGATATCTTCCTCGGCAACGCCACCGCGCCGTACAGGCGCGCGACGGACTCGCAGAAGTGCCTGAGGGTGAGCGGCAAGCACAACGACCTCGAAGAGGTGGGGCACGACACCTACCACCACACGATGTTCGAGATGCTGGGCAACTGGAGCTTCGGCGACTACTTCAAGCGCGAGGCCGTCGACTGGGCCTGGGAACTCCTTACCGAAGTCTATAAGATAGACCGCAATCTGCTCTATGCCACAGTGTTCGAGGGCAGCGCCGAAGACGGCACAAGCCTCGACGAAGAGGCCCGCGAAGCCTGGCTCAAGCACCTCCCGGAAGACCACATCCTGCTCGGCAACAAGCACGACAACTTCTGGGAGATGGGCGACACCGGCCCCTGCGGCCCCTGCTCCGAGATACATATCGATATCCGCACCCCGGAGGAGAAAGCCGCCACGGGGCTGAGCGGACGCGAGCTCGTCAACAAGTCGGACCCGCACGTCATCGAGATATGGAACCTCGTCTTTATGCAGTACCGGAGGATGGCGGACGGACACCTGGAGAGCCTCCCCGCCAAGAACATCGACACCGGGATGGGCTTCGAGCGCCTCTGCTGCGTGCTTCAGGGCAAGCATAGCAACTACGACACCGACATATTCTCCGGACTGCTCGGCAAGATAGGTGAAATCTCCGGCCACCGCTACGGCGAGAGCGGCAAGACCGATGTCGCGATGAGAGTGATCGCCGACCACATCCGTGCCATCAGCTTCAGCATCGCCGACGGACAGCTCCCGAGCAACGTCAAGGCGGGCTACGTCATCCGGCGTATCCTGCGCCGCGCCGTGCGCTACGGCTACACTTTCCTCGGGCTCGGCGAGCCGTTCCTGTGCAGGCTCGTGCAGCAGCTAGTGGACGATATGGGCGATGCCTATCCTGAGCTCGCCAGCCAGCAGAAGTTCATCGAGAACGTCATCCGCGAGGAGGAGCTCGCGTTCCTGCGCACCCTCGACAGGGGTATCAAGCTGATGGACGAGTGCATCGCACGCTGCGGCGGGAGCAAGGTCATAGCGGGTGAAGACGCGTTCAAGCTCTACGATACCTACGGCTTCCCCATCGACCTCACCGAACTCATCGCGGGCGAGAACGGATGCAGCGTGGATATGGAAGGCTTCCGCAGCGAGCTCCAGAAGCAGAAGGAGAGGGCCCGCAACGCCACCGCCAACAGCTTCGGCGACTGGACGGTGTACCATCAGGGCGAGAACGTGGAATTCACCGGCTACGACAGCATCACCACCTCCGGCGCACTGCTCCTCAAGCAGAGGACGGTGGTCCAGAAGAATAAGGAAATGCTCGAACTCGTCTTCGACCGCACGCCGTTCTACGGCGAGATGGGCGGAGAAGTCGGCGACACGGGATATGTCATCTCGGAAGACGGAGAGAAGATACAGATAATCAACACGATAAAGGAGAACGACCTGACTATCCATATCGCGGAGAAACTGCCGCGCAACTGCGAAGGGACCTTCACCCTCGTCGTGGACGAGGCGCGGAGGCGACGGATAGCCGCCAACCACAGCTGCACCCACCTGCTCGACACGGCTCTCCGGGAAGTCCTCGGGGCTCACGTGGAGCAGAAGGGTTCCTATGTCTGCGAGCGCAGCCTGCGCTTCGACTTCTCACACTTCGAGAAGCTCTCCGACGAGCAGATAGCCAAGGTCGAGCATCGCGTCAACGAGCTCATCCGCAGCAATCTGGCCCTCGAAGAGAAGCGCGACGCGACTATGGCGGAGGCCCGCGAGATGGGCGCCATCGCCCTCTTCGGCGAGAAATACGGCGACAGGGTGCGTGTGGTCAAGTTCGGCCCGAGCGTGGAACTCTGCGGCGGCTGCCATACCGGAGCCACCGGCAACATCGGACTTTTCAAGATCCTCTCCGAGACTGCCATCGCAGCCGGCATCCGCCGTATAGAGGCGGTGACCGGAGAGGCGGCGGAAGAATATGTGGGCGCGATGCAGGAGCTTCTCAAGACCGCCCGCTCGTTCTTCAACAACGTGCCTGACCTCGCGGGGGCGATCAAGCACCTGGTCGAGGATAACGCCGCCCTCAAGAAGCAGGCCGAGGAGTTCGCACGGCAGAAGGCCGCACGGCTCGCGGAACTGCTCGGCAACAAGGCCCGCGAAATCAACGGGGTGAAGCTCATAGTAGCCACACACGTGACCGAGAACGGGGCCGACCCTGCACTGGTGCGCAGCGCCGCCACCCTGCTCCAGAAAGAACTCAAGGGCACGGCGCTCGTGGCCGCCTACGAATATGAGGGCAAGCCCCAGCTGCTCCTTATGTACTCCGAGGACCTCGTCGCGGCCGGACGCAACGCCGGCAAGGACATCCGCGAAGCCGCCAAGTTCATCCAGGGCGGCGGCGGCGGACAGGCGGGGCTCGCATCCGCCGGCGGCAAGAACTCCGAGGGGCTCAAGGACGCTCTCGACACGCTCGTGAAGACCGCCACCGGCCAATAGCATACAGGGGATGAAGAAGCTCGACCGCTTCATACTGAAGTCCTTCATCGGGCCGCTGGTCGCGATACTCCTGGTCGTGGTCTTCATCCTCCTGCTTCAGTTCCTCTGGCTCTATATCGACGAACTCGTAGGCAAAGGTCTGGGACTCAGGGTGATACTTGAGTTCCTGATGTGGGGTGCGTGCACCATTCTGCCGCAGGCTATGCCGCTCGCGACCCTGCTCGCTTCGATGATGATAGTGGGCCAGATGGCCGAGAACAACGAACTGCTCGCCATCAGGGCGGCGGGGGTGTCGTTCTCGCGGGTCATCGCCCCGCTGATTGCGGCGTCGGCCCTCATCGCGGTGGGCGCGTTCTTCATCGGCGACAGGCTCGTGCCGCTCGCCTACAACGAAATCTATACCCTCCGCGACGACATAGGCAAGACCAAGAACGAGATCAAGATACCGTCCGGCACATTCTACGACGGTATCGACGACTACATCCTCCGCGTCGACAGCCAGGACAAGAAGAGCGGAATGCTCCACGGGGTGATGGTCTACGACCACACGGCGAACCGGGGCAACATAGCCCTGACCATCGCCGACTCGGCCCTGATCAGAATGTCCAAGGGTAAGGACTACCTGACATTCACTATGTTCAACGGCTCCAACTACAAGGAGGACAACACTGTACGCTACTCCGACACGAGCCTCGTGCTGCAGCGGGTGGACTTCGCCCGGCAGGACATCATCGTGCAGCTCTCCAACTACAAGTTCGAGAAGTCGGACTCCAGCCGCTTCGGCGACCAGGCCAAGTCGATGAGCGTAGTGCAGCTCCACCACCAGAGCGACTCCCTGCACCACTATGTGGACTCGATGCAGAACGTGCACCTCGCCTCCATACGCAGGATGAAGCCGTTCCTGGAGAGCGTGCAGCTCGACACCGCCACGCGCAACCCCGACAGGTCGCTCTTCAGCTATGAGGGATTCTGCCGCTGGAAGACCGCCGACGAGTGCGCGGTCGCCTATCGGGAAGCCTCCGACAAGGCGTCCCGGCACGCCTCGGAGCTGGGCAGCCTCAAGTTCGACACCTACGAGCAGAACTACTACATCCGCCACACGGACATCGAGCTGCTCAAAAAATTCGCGCAGGCCCTCGCCTGCTTCATACTCTTCTTTATCGGAGCTCCGCTGGGCTCGCTCATCCGCAAGGGCGGACTGGGCACGAGCGCCATCATCTCCGTACTGTTTTTCGTATTATATTGGGTGGTGGACATTTCCGGCACGAAGCTCGCGCGCGACGGGGCCATCGATTCCGTCACGGGAGCGTTCATCTCGGCGTATGTGCTCATCCCAATCGGCGCTTTCCTGACCTGGAAAGCCGTCAACGACTCGGACCTTTTCAATTTGGATCAGTTCAAGACCTGGAGGAGAAAAATCGGAAGCAGAATAGCCGGCTTCTTCCGTCCTGTCCGTATAGTGTATATGGGCACTCCCGAATTCGCGGTGGCCCCGCTTGACAATCTCATCCGCAACAAGTACAAGGTGGTCGGAGTGGTCACCGCAGCCGACAAGCCGAGCGGGCGCGGGCTCAAGGTGAACGAGAGCGCCGTGAAGCGCTACGCGGCAGAGCACGCTCTGCCGCTGCTGCAGCCTGCGAAGCTCAAGGATCCGGAGTTCCTCGCGGCGCTGCGCAAATGGAAACCGGACCTCATCGTGGTCGTGGCGTTCCGTATGCTGCCGGAGGAGGTGTGGGCTATGCCGCGTCTCGGCACGATCAACCTGCACGCCGCTCTGCTTCCTCAGTACCGGGGCGCGGCCCCTATCAACTGGGCGGTGATCAACGGGGAGAAGATGACCGGCGTGACTACTTTTATGATAGACAAGGACATCGATACCGGAGGCATCCTGCTGCGCCAGGAGTGCAGGATAGAGCCGACCGACACGGCGGGCGAGGTCCACGACAAGCTGATGGCAATCGGATCCAATCTCATTCTCCAGACGGTCGAGGGTCTCATCCAGCACAATATCGAGACCCGGCTCCAGCGCTCGTTCATCCAGGGGTCGGAGGTGCTCAAGCCTGCGCCGAAGCTGACCCGCGAGACCTGCCGCATCGACTGGGGCGACAACTGCGAACACATCTGCAACCTCATCCGAGGCCTCAGCCCGTACCCGACGGCGTTCACCGAGATTGCCGAGGACGGCGGAGAGCCGCAGACCCTCAAGATATATAAGGCCGAGAAAGTCGCCCTGCACGGCAAGCCGGGAGAGCTACTGAGCGACGGGAAGACCTACCTCGCCATAGCAGCCGCCGACGGCGCGGTCTCCATCAGGGAGATGCAGCTCGCCGGCAAGAAGCGGATGGACGTCAAGGCGTTCCTGCTCGGATTCAGAAACCCGGAAAAGCACCATATATGTTAAAGAAACTCCGCATCGTGCTCGCAGCCCTCTTCCTCGTAGGGATCACGCTGCTCTTTGTCGGCTATGGCCGGCAATGGTGGGGATGGATGGCCAAACTCCAGTTCCTCCCCTCCTGTCTCGCGCTCAACCTGCCGGTAATCATCGGCATATTGCTGCTGACCTTCATCTTCGGACGCATCTACTGCTCGGTCATCTGCCCGATGGGGGTGCTGCAGGATGTCGTCATCCGCATCGGGAGGATATGCTCCCGCAAAGGCGGCAAGAGTGTCGGCGGCTTCATCCCGGAGCACCGCGTCGTGCGTTACGGGGTGCTCGTCCTCGCGGTCGTGAGCGCAGTGGCGTTCAGTCAGCTGCTGCTCAGCCTGCTCGCTCCCTACAGCGCCTACGGGCGCATAGTGCGCAGCATAGCGGGGCTTGCCGAGGGACAGAGCCCGGCATCGGCGCTGCTCGTCACCGCCGGAGTGACTCTCGTAGTGATAGTGGCCTGCGCCGCCCTCTGGGGACGCGGATACTGCAACACGGTCTGCCCGGTGGGCACGACTCTGGGTCTCGTGTCGAGGTTCTCGCTCTTCCGTGTCCGCCTGGACTCCGACAGATGCGTCTCCTGCCGCCGCTGCGAGAAGGGCTGCAAGGCTCACTGCATCGACATCGACCACAAGAAGATAGACTACAGCCGCTGCATTGACTGCTTCGACTGCATCGGCGACTGCAAGCGGGGCGGAATCAGCTACAGCTTCGCCGCGCCCGGACGCGCCAGGGCAAAAGCCGAAGCCAAGGCCTGCGGCAAGGCGGAAGCCAAGACCAATGCGGAATCCCGGGCCTGCGACAAGACCGGAGCCGAAGTGCAAGTCAAGTCCGGCGGCAGCGTGGACGAGGGCCGCAGGGCGTTCCTGTCCACCGCCGCGCTGATTGGCGGCGGGCTCGCCCTCGGCGCTCAGAATATGAAGCTCGACGGAGGACTCGCCGAGGTGCTGGACAAGGTCAGCCCGGAGCGCTCCGAGAGGCTCGTGCCGTTCGGGGCGAGGGGCGTGCGGGACTTCTATGACCGCTGCACCGCCTGCCAGCTCTGCGTCAGCAACTGCCCCAACGGGGTGCTTCGCCCGTCCACGGACTTAGGGCATTTCCTCCAGCCCCAGATGGGCTATGAGAACGGCTGGTGCCGACCGGAATGCACGGCGTGCAGCGAGGTCTGCCCTGCCGGAGCGATACTGCCTGTCACGAGGGAGGAGAAACTCTCCCACAAGATAGGCACGGCCAAGGTCAATCTTGAATTGTGCCTCGCCGCCAAGGGTGAAGCCGGCTGCGGCAACTGCGCCAGGCACTGTCCCGTGGGCGCGGTCAGGATGGTCCGCAGCGAGGGACATAGAGTGCCGGTGGTGGCCGAGGAGCAGTGCATCGGCTGCGGCGCCTGCGAGAACCTCTGCCCGTCAAGGCCGCTGAGTGCAATCACTGTAGATGGTATTTCCGTTCATATTAAGAAAAGCTAAGCTATGGACAGAAGAGAATTTCTGAAGACCGCAGGTCTCGGCGCGGCGGCGGCAGGGCTTGTCGCCTGCGCACCAAAGGTGCTGGGAGACAACTCCGAGGACTCCTCCACCGAGCTGAAAGGCACTGTGCCTCAACACTATCCGGGCATCGGACTGCTCGGCTACGGCTGTATGCGCTGGCCGATGGTCAAGGGCGACGATGGCAAGCAGCACATCGACCAGAGCGAGGTCAACCGCCTGGTGGACTTCGCGCTCGAGCACGGAGTCAACTACTTCGACACCTCGCCCGTCTATCTGGAGGGCGACAGCGAGAGGGCCACGGCCCAGGCGCTCAACCGCCACCCGCGCGAGAACTGGCTGCTGGCGACCAAGCTGTCCAACTTCGCCGACGCGAGCTACGACAACTCCGTCCGGATGTACCGCCGCTCGCTTGAAATCTTCAAGACGGACCATATCGACTACTATCTGCTGCACAGCCTGAGCGGCGGCGAGGACTTCGCCAGACGCTTCGGGGACACGGGGATAATGGACTTCCTGCTCAAGGAAAAGGCCGCCGGACATATCCGGCATCTGGGCTTCTCCTTCCACGGCAACCAGCCCGGATTCGACGAGATGATGGCCCTGCACGACAGCGGAAAATATCACTGGGACTTCGTGCAGATACAGATGAACTATGTGGACTGGAAGCACGCCGGAGGGCGCAACACCAATGCCGAATACCTCTACTCTGAACTCGACCGCAGGGAGATACCAATCGTGATAATGGAGCCTCTGCGCGGCGGAAGGCTCGCCGATATGCCCGCCGGGATCGCCGATATGCTCAAGGAGCGTGAGCCGCAGAAGTCGCTCGCGTCCTGGGCGTTCCGCTTCGTGGGAAGCTACCCTCGGGTGCAGGTGGTGCTGAGCGGGATGACCTATATGGAGCATCTGCAGGACAATTTGAGCACCTATCTGGATTTCAAGCCTGTGGACGAAGGGGAGAAAACCCTGCTGGAGGAAGTGGCCGAGAGGCTGGAGAACTACCCGCTCGTGCGCTGCACGGGCTGCCAGTACTGTATGCCGTGCCCTTACGGAATAGATATACCGGGGATTTTCAGCTTCTACAACGACAATGTCAACGCCGGGACCTATGTGGTGAGCAGCGAGCAGAAAGGCTACGCCAAGGCCCGCCGGCGCTACCTGCTCGCCTACAGTAAGGCCGTCCCGACCGTGCGACAGGCGGACCACTGCATCGGCTGCGGCAAGTGCGTCAAGGCCTGCCCGCAGCACATCGCGATACCGCGCGAGCTGCGGCGCATAGACCAGTATATCGAGAGCCTCAAGCGGGAGACGCTGTGAGGGGTCAGAAGCTGTAGCCGAGCCCCAGCAGGAGGGTCCCTCCGAGGGTCTCGGAGGCGAGCAGGTAGGCAGCATTAAGCTCGACCCCGGCGAACTTCACGCCAAGGCCCGCGGAGGCGAAGGACGGGAGGCCCTTGTCCTTGGAGCCGTAGTGGTAGCCGGCACGCAGGAAGAGAAGCTCCCTCAGGGAGTATTCCGCCCCGAGACCGGCGGAGAATGCGCCCGCGAAGAGGTAGTCCGACTCAAGCGAAGCCGTCACGGAGTGTCCCTCCGGACTGCCGAAGCGGTATGCCGCCCCGGCCTTAAGCAAGGTAGGTTGGGAATAGCTCGCATCCCCGTAACTGACCTTGCCGCCGAGATTGCACAGAGCAAGTCCGGCGCTCAAAGCTTCCTTCTTGAAGAACAGCGCCGCATCGAAACCGAATATGGTCGCGGAAGCGCTCTCCGCAAGGCTGGAATTCACCATCCTGGCGGCAACTCCGGCGGAGAGGAAGTCCGCGAAAGCATACGCGACTCCCAGCCCGACAGAGAGGTCACGGGGCGTAAACGAGCCCTTGACCGAGCCGCTCTCTGTGACAACATCGTAGGGCTGCTGCCCGAAAGACTTCGCCTGAAGCCCCAGTGCGAGGCGCTCGCCTATCCTATAGGTCGCGCCGAGCCCCAGCACCTTATTGGAAGCGTAGGACGGCTGCCACAGCACGAAAGATGCACCGGCAGCCATCTTCCCCTCCATCAAAGCCATAGAGGCCACATTGCCTTCCAGCGAATACGCTCCGGCGGATCTGCCGACAGCAGCCAGAGCAGTCCCCGCTGCCGCCGCATCGGAACTTACGAGAAGCGAGGGCGGGGTCTGCGCGTTGAGCGGGACGCCGGCCGCAAGAATGAACACAAGAACGGACAGAGCCGTCCCCTTATATCTGGACATAAGTGCTACAGTTTAACTATGAATGACTTGTATTCTTCGCCGTCCGCCGTCACGAGTACGGTATACTGCCCCGCCGGAGCACCGGACATATTGACCGCAAGCGGAGAGAACGGAGTGCTCGCCCCGTGTGACGCTTCGTAGTAGGTCGAGCCGGAGGCGGAGACAATCTTCAGCTTCAGCTCCCCTGCATCCGCCCCGACGCGGACGTTAAGCCTGTCTGACACCGGGTTAGGATACAGGTCCACCGGTCTGGAGCCGTCCCTCACCAGAATCTTGAACGACTGCGCGGCGGTCTCGCCTCTGGCGTCTGTGGCCGTGAGTGTGAGTTCGGTGAGTCCATATGCATTGCCGGTGACAGTCAGAACCCCGTCAGCAATGGAGTACTTGACCACGAGGCTTGTCGTCGAATGCACGGCAGTGTAGGACAGAGTCTCCCCGTCGGCATCATTGAAATACTCGTCGAGACGGAGTTCGACGGACTTGTTGCGCCCGCCGAGGACAATATTGTCTATGTCCTTGACCACCGTCGGCGCGTGGTTCTCGAGGATGGTATAGGAGAAAGCAGTCTCGGCGGTCTCGTAGGAATCCGTCACCGACAGAACTCCGGCATAGGTCCGCCCCTCCTTCGCCTTCAGGGCATCTATGGTCAATGTGACTATGTCTCCCGACCTGGCATATCCCAAGCCGGCGAGGCCCTCCGTGACGGAGAAAGTGAGCGGTTGAGCGTCCTCGTCGGATATCTCGAAGCGCAGGCGGCCGCTTTCGTGCGACTTCAGCGTAAGCGACACCCCGTCCAGTGCCTTGATGACAGGCTTCGAATTGTGCAGGGTCGAGACGACAATCTCGTCGGACAATGGAGAGACGGAGCCGAGAACCCCCTCGGCGTTGAGGCGGAAGTGGTAAGAAGAGTTGAACTCCAGCCGGTCGAGAGTCATCGAGACCACATCTCCGGAAGACTTGCCTTCGGCGGGGATCTCTAACTTGACCACATCGGAAGACGGGTTCACCACATCCAGCCCCTCCAGTGACTTCAGGCTGTAGAACAGATTGTAGCGGTGCGGCAAAGTGCCGTCAGAGCCGCCGGAGACAGTCCACTTCAGGGTAATGCTGTTGCCCAGAGCGGTGCCGGAGAGATCAGCCACCGCCTCCGGCGCGTCCTCGGCGTAAGACACCGCCGCGCCCGCGTCCACCAGTCCCGCTCCCAGACGGGTCTCGTAGCCGGTGTTGTATTCGAACATCTTTTTGTTGGCGGTCTTTCTCAGGATGCTTATCAGACGGTCGCGGGTGAAGCCTGGGCCTCCGAACTTCGACACCACCAGCGCCGCCACTCCTGTCACGTGCGGGGCCGCCATAGAAGTGCCCTGCATCGAACCGTAGTCCGAAGTATAGCTGCCGCCGCCGTTGATGACCGTCGAATAGATCTGAAATCCTTTCTTGGCATCTCCCCCGGGGGCCGAGATGTCCACCCATTCCCCGTAGTTGGTATAGTAGGAGCGCACATAGTCCGCCCCGATGGCGGCAACGGAGAACACGTTGTCCTGCTGAGCCGGGTAGCCCTGGGAAGCGGAGTCGTTGCCCGCCGCGAAGATGATAAGTCCGCCGGCCATAGGGCCCGTCTGATTGCCGCCCGTATCCATCCCGGCATATTTGTTAAAATAATCGATAGCCTCTGAAACCGATTGGGAATAACCGTCGATGGACCAGCTGCAATTCATAAGGACAGCCCCCATATCCGCAGCATAGACAATCGACGCGCCTATGAACGCCGCTCCGCCGGAGGTCTGATCATTCATTATTCTGACCCCGCTCCCAGGTGTCCCGTCTCCACCTGCTATTCCGCAGACCCCGAGGCCGTTGTTGTTGACGGCGGCGATGGTGCCGGCGATATGCGTCCCGTGGTCTCCCGGGACCAGCGTCCCGTAGGCTGTGGACCCGTCGTAGGTTACAAAATTGTAGCCGTAGATGTCGTCCACATAGCCGTTGCCGTCGTCGTCAACTCCCGGCTGGCCGTTGAGTTCCGCCTCGTTTACCCACATATTCGCGGCGAGATCCTCGTGGTCATATTTGGACGAGTCGTCGTTGACGGCGACTATTACGCCCGGGACTCCGGTCGTGACCTCCCAGGCGGGGAGGAGATTGATGTCGCTTCCGGCCACCTTCCCGTCTTTGGAGCCACCCGTGTCACCGGTATTGTAATAGTGCCACTGCCGGGAGAACAGCGGGTCGTCGAACGGGAACACCGCGCAAGGCTTCACCTCCCTGACCAGCTCGACATATTCGACGCCGTCGAGATTGCGGACATCGTCAGCAGCCTTGGTGAGGGGGACATTCTCGTCGAAAACGATATCGTACCACAGGTGCAGCCCAGCCTCCCGATGCCGCTCCTCGAACTTCCCGGCAGGCGGGAATGTCCTCACCGCCGTGTAGACGTCAAGGGAGGGGAGGTCAGATGATTTTGTGGGGACGCCGATACGCGTCAGCTCGTGATTGAGCTTGACCCTTATGCGCCCCGGGACGGCTGTGGCGCAGTCCTCCGGCACAAGGTTCGGGGCGGTGTCCCGCCCGCTCCGCAATTCTGCCCGCGTGCAGGCCGAGAGCATCAGTATCGTCAGCAGCAATGCGTGTCGTCTCATATGTCTTTTCGGTCTAAATCAAAAAAAGCAGAGGGCCGGTGTCTCCGACCCTCCACTCTCACTCATATCAAGCCGGGCTATTCTTCATTAAGCCAAGTTGCAAGGTCGCCTGCACCCGGCATACCGAGATATAGCGCAAAGAAGCCGAACCAGCTTGTCGTACCCTCTATCAGATACGGCACATAGAACTGCACGTACTCTCCTATGAACTTGTTGTAGGAGTCCTCTTTAGTATATCCGGCATAGTAGGACGACGGGTACTGATAGACGATTTTGCCCATCTTATTGTAGTTGAGGCCGTTGTAGATCTTGCTGTCGAACTTGATGGTCCCGGCCTTCTCGTCAAGGGTATAGAACTCTATGTACGGAGATGCTCCTCCCACATAAGAGTCTTCACCCCAGGCGGCGATCACGTTAGCCTTCGGATACGGCTCCATAATCCTCCAGCGGTCGAAACCGTCGGCTTTGAGCACTTCGACCTTGATGATGCCGAGGTCCTCCTCGGACGGCTGCAGCGCAAGCTCGTCATACCACTCGCCCTGACCAAGAGAGATCCAGGTGTAGGCTTTGGCAAAGGTGCAGCTGACGGAGCTTGTGGAGATCTTCTTGTCGTACGCCGTCTCTTCGGCCAGCGAAATGGTCCCCTTGTATCTCTTGCCTACTTCCATCTTGGAGATGTCGATGGAGAGCGTGGTCTTGCTCTCACCGGCCGCAAACGACACTGACTCCGGGACAGTGATGCCTTCCGGCATAGTATTGGAAATCTTGACGGTCGCACCGGCGTCGCTCTTGCTGCGGGCCACGGTGATGTCGAATGTGGTGGCCTTGGCATCAATCTCCGTGTCGACGGAGACGCTGCTCAGGAAAGTCACCGCCTCATCCGCGCCGTCAGGAGTATAGATGATCTTCTTGTTCTCTACATCGCAGGAAGCCACAAGCAGTGAAACTGCGGCGACAGCGAAGAAAGTCCTCAATATACTTTTCATATTCATAACAATCTAAGATTAATTATTCTTTAGCCTGTGGAGCGAGGGTCGGGTCGTCGCCTTCCTTCCCGCTGTCTCCAGGATAGCTTCCTATAGGATTCTGAAGTATCAGACTATTGGCGTCAACCTCCTTGGCAGGGAAGGTCATAACCCAGTCGAACGACTCCGGATCGTCAGTGTGCAGGGTGTTGAGCAGGGCGGCGACAGGGTGTCCCATCTCCGAGGTGCGCTTGAATCCCTGACGCAGGCGCTTGATGTCATATACACGGCCATACTCGCCCCAGAGCTCGATTCTGCGCTGGAGGAGGATCTCCTCCAGAAGCGAGCCGGTCTCGTCGGTGGTGAGCTTGCCGAGAGCCGTCCCGGTCTTGCCGCTGCAGTCGTAGCCCTCCTGACGGGTCTTCATCAGCTCGTTCAGCGCGGTCTTCGCCTCCGACTCGTTGCCCAGACGGCAAGCGGTCTCCGCGATGATCAGCTGCATCTCCGGTGCACGCATAAAGATATGGTCAGCTCCGGTATAAGGGTTGCTTGGATCCACGAACTGGAACTTCCACTGCTGATATCCGTTGGTCTTGCCGTCCGCCAGAACTTCATAGTTCCACCAGGATGCGCGGCCGTCATTTGCTGCAATCTTGTTGTACAACCAGGCGGACGCACACTTCCTCGCTCTTGCGCCATAGCCGCCGTAACGGATGTCCATATGCACGAGGAACTGAGGGTTAGTGGTCCCCTGGTCGGTGATGATCTCGGCTCCCCAGAGGACGCTCTTGTCGGTGGCGTCGTTGTAGTGGAAGCTCTTGTCGAAGGCGTAGCTGCCGCCCTTGACCGCAATCGCGGCCGCATCGTGAGCAGTCTGGTAGTCACCCATATAGAGGGCGATCCTGGCCTTGAGGCCGTTGGCGACATACTGGTCGAAGTGCGAGCAGTGCTTCTGGATCTTGGTGCCGAGAAGCGAGACGGCCTCGTTGATGTCGCTCATCGCCCGGTCGAATACTTCCTTGTTGGTGGAACGGGCCTTGCCTGTGGTGCCGGCGTAGGTAGGTTCGGTATAGATAGGGATGGCGAGCCTGTCCTCGTGTCCGATGTAGCTTCTCGCGTAAAGCATCGCGCAGTAGGCATAGGCGTAGGCGCGGAATGCATAGGCATTGCCGACGATGTAGTCGACATCATCGCTGCTTCCGGACATATTGTCCTTGTTGTTGATGATGTAGTTGGCGTTGGCGATGAGCGTATAGTAGTAGTTCCACGCGTCATATGGCCTCCAGGTCGTGCTGTTCCAGGCATCCTTGACATCGTACAGATAGTCAAACCAGAACCAGCCCGAGCCTTTATCAGCCATCACCATATCCTCGCCCATAAGGTCGGCCATAAGGTTGTATGACTGAGGGCCGAAGCACTGGTGGTAGTTGCCCGTGGTGGTCTCTCCCCACTGCCAGAAGAAACGGATCATTCCGTTGAGCGCCATATATCCGCCGTCCGTGGTCTGGAAGATGGTGTCTCCGGACACCTGGTCGGTCGGATTGGTGTCAAGCAAATCCGACTTGCAGGAGACCGTAGTCAGTGCGGCAAGCGCCATAAGAACGTATAATATTTTTTTCATAATCTTGTATCCTCCTTTCATTAGAAATTGATGTCAACACCAAGGGAGAAAGTCCTTGTCGGAGTGTACGCCCAGCTTGTGCCGCCGGTGATATCGTACTGAGGGTTGAGGCCCTGGATCTTGCTGAAGAGGGCGATGTTGTCGCCGGAGGCGAAGAGGCGCAGCGACTTGATGCCCGCCTTGGCCGTCCAGTTGGCAGGGAGAGTGAATCCGAGCTGGATAGACTTAATGGCGACGTATGAAGCGTCCACAAGCCACCTGTCAGCCGAGAGGCGTCCGGAGTTGGAGAGAACGGCAGGGACGTCGGTCACGTCGCCAGGGTTCTGCCAACGGCGGAGGACGTGCCTGTTCCAGGTGTCACCCGCATAGGTGGTCTCCATCGAAGAAGCGTAGAGGGAGTCCCAGACCTTGCCTCCGAGCGAGAAGGTGGTGAGGAAGCTGAAGTCGAGGGCCTTCCACTGGATGTCGGTCCCGAATGAACCCTGGAGCTTCGGCTCGCGGCTGCCCATATAATACTTGCTCTTGTTGGCTGCGGTCTTGTCGCTCGTGATGTGCTCCGTGCCCTCTATCATATTGCCGTCGTCGTCTGAGTCATAGGCATAGTAGAGCAGCTGGCCGGTTGCAGGATCGACTCCGGCAGCCTTAGGTACATAGAAAGTGTAGATAGGCATTCCTTCCTTGATCACATAAGCGCCGGAAGTGATGGTGTCGGACTCGCCGGTGAGTTTCAGGACGGTATTGCGGTTCATATAGGCCATAACGGTGGAGCTTGCGCGGACATCGGCCTTGTTGAGCCAGTTGAGCTTCAGCGTGCCCTCGAAACCGGTGTTCTTCATCGAGCCGACATTGGCGTTGTAGCCGTTGAAGCCGGTCGAGGTGGCCATCGGGAACGAGAGGAGCATATCGCTCGTCGTGGAGTTGTAGTACTCGAGAGTGAGGTTCACGAGCCTGCGGAAGAGAGTGGCCTCGATACCGGCGTTCCAGGAGCCTTTCTTCTCCCAGGAGACATCCGGGTTGGCCAGAGAGGACACGAGCGCACCGGCGTTGTTGGCGTTGGCATAGGTCAGATCATAGAAAGACTGCCAAGCATAGTATGAGCCGATGGAGTCGTTGCCGAGCTCACCGTAAGAGAGACGCGCCGTGAGGTTGTCGACCCAGGACACATTCTTCATAAACGCCTCCTGAGAGACTCTCCAGGAGCCTCCAAGCGACCAGAACTGTCCCCAGCGGTTGTCCTTATAGAAACGTGAAGAGCCGTCAGTACGCCAGGTGGCCTCGATATAATATTTGTCAGCGTAGTCAGCCGCGAGACGTCCGAAATAGGACTCGATCCTGTAGACGTCGGAGTAAGAGTTGTTGCCGGTGACGTTCGTGGCCGGAGCCAACTCGGCTATACCGGGGTAAACCCCCGTGCGGTCGGCGGAGAGGTACTTGTACTGGTAATTGTAGTACTCGTGTCCGGCCTGTCCAAGGAAATGCACGAGGTCGAAAGTACGCTCATACTTGAGAATCTGGTTCCAGGTGTAGGAGAAGGTGCGGGTGTTGTATTTGGTGATTCTTCCGCCCGTGGACCAGCCGTCACCGTGGTAAGGGTTGTAGTATGAGGAGCTGTTGCGGTTGCTGATGTCGGCGCCGAAGTTGGTCGAGAGCGTCAGGCCCTTGAATATCCCCATAGCGTCGCTGTCGCCTCCGAGGATGGCGTATGTGCGCACGCCGGAGTTGTCGCGCAGGGTCTCGTAGTGGTTGTCGTAGAGGTCGCCCACCACATTGAAGTTGGCAGCCTTAGGACGTCCTGACTCGCCGTAGTCATACTGCTTGTTGCCGAACTCGTCCAGAAGGTTGTTGCCGTCCGCATCCTTCAGGTACACAGGATAGATAGGCGCCATAAACTGGGCGGTGTACCAGGCGTTGCCGGTCTGTGTGCTGGAATACTGGGAGCTGTTCTGGAAAGTGTAGGCATAGCTCGCGTTTGCACCCAGCTTCAGCCAGTCGTTGGCGCTGTGGTCAACGTTGGCGCGGACTGAATAACGCTTGAACTTGGTGGTGATGAGCACGCCGTTGTCGTCCAGATAGCCGAGGGAGAACGCATACTTCGTCCTCTTGCTGCCGCCGCTCACACCGAGCTGATACTCCTGACGGATGGCCTTGCTCTCGGTCAGAACGTCCATCCAGTTGTCGTTCCACGCGGAAACCGCGTCAGCGCGGAGCTTGCCGGTCTCAGGATCGATGACGGTGTCCCAGGTGTAGTTCTTGTACGGGTTGTACTGCTCTCCGCCGAGGGCGGCGCCGAGACCCGAGGAGGCGAGCGCCTTCGCGCGTTCCGGCGAATAGCCGCCGTTGATGATGTAGTTGTTTTTCAGCGCCTCCCAGGAGAGTTCGACGAACTCCTCCTGATTGACGGTGTCGTAGCTCTTGAGCGAGCGTGACTGAAGTCCGACGGTCGCCTTGAAGTTGACAACCGACTGGCCCTCTGAACCGCGCTTGGTGGTGATCATAATGACTCCGTTGGCCGCACGTGCGCCGTACAGAGCGGCTGCGGATGCGTCCTTGAGTACGGTAAGGCTCTCGATGTCGTTAGGGTTGATGGAGCTGAGCGTTCCGGCGAACGGAATGCCGTCCACGACATAGAGAGGGTCGGACGATGCGTTGATGGAGCCGGTGCCCCGGATCTGGATGGTCGCGCCGTCGCCCGGCTGACCTGATCCGGAAGTGGTGGTGATACCGGCCACCAGACCGTCCAGAGCCTTGGTCACGTTGGCTACGGTACGCTTCTGGAGTCCCTCGCTCTTCACCGTTCCGGCGGAACCGGTAAACGACTCCTTCTTGGCGGTACCGTAGGCCACGACGATGGTCTCGTCGAGGAACTCGGAGTCAGAAGCGAGAGCCACGTTGATCTTCGTCCTTCCGTTCACTGCCACTTCCTGGGTGGTATAACCCACGGAGGAGAAGACGAGAGTGCCGTTGGAAGACACCGAGATGATGTATTCTCCATTGGCGTCGGTGCTGGTCCCGTTCAGTGTCCCCTTGACCATCAGGGACGCGAAAGGGATCGGCTCTCCGTTGGAGGCATCTGTGACGGTACCCGTCACCTTCACGTTCTGTGCGGAAAGTGACACCGCCACGAGCGCTAGGATCGCGCTCAGAAACAGTTTCGCTTTTTTCATAAGCAAATACCTTTAATTAAACATTGTTATAC
>CAVILJ010000007.1:0-50828 GCA_963643555.1 Acetatifactor sp. | reverse complement strand
GATCCGGACCACCATCCGCTCCCTGTACGCTTTCCTGCCCGAAGGCCCGGGAGAAAGGGCCGACCCGGACGAAGCCGCCGACCCCGAAGAAGCCCCGGAAGAGAGTCCGAAAGCCCCCGCCGGACCGAGCGCTCCGGACGACACCGCCGAGCCGAGGGCCGCGAGCAGCTTCTGGATGTCAGTCCCCTGCTTGAGACTGAGCCGCTCCCGACACCGGCCCACAGCCCGCCGGAGAGCGGACATATCGTAGGGCTTGAGCAGATAGTCGATGCTCCCCGTCTCGAACGCCTTGATGGCGTAGGAGTCGTAGGCGGTGGTCATTATGACCTGCGAAGAGACCCTGGTGAGGCGGAATATCTCGAAGCACTCGCCGTCGGCGAGCTCCACGTCCATAAAGATGACGTCCGGCGCGGTATGACTCCCCAGCCAGTCCACCGTGGAGCGCACGGAGTCCGTCATCCCGACCACTTCGATGTCGGGGAACGAGTCGGAAATATTGCGGGCGAGCCGCTCTCTCGCCATCGCCTCGTCTTCTACGATAAGCGCTGTCATAGCAGTGGTAACATTACGGTATAACTGTCCTCCCCCGCCTTGACTATCACCGACTTGTCGGCGATGTCCCGGTACTGCCGGCGGAGGTACTTGAGCCCCAGACCCGTGGAACTCACCGCCGTGAGCTTGGGGCGGAGATTGTTGGTCACGACCACGCTGTTGCGGGTGGTGCGTATGTCGACGGTCAGCGGATCGGCGGCGCTGACGGCGTTGTGCTTGGTGGCGTTCTCTATGAGCAGCTGCACGCTGCACGGCACGACGCTGCGCGCGAGGTCCTCGTCGGGGATGTTGACCACAACCCGCAACCCCTCTCCGAAGCGCACCTTGAGCAGCTCCACATAGTCCTCGACGAACTCCATCTCGTCGCGCAGGCGGACGGTGGTCTCGTCTTCGTGCCGGAGCATATAGCGGTAGATCTCAGCCAGTTTGTGGGTGTAGCGGCTCGCTTCCGGGGCCGACTGCTCCTGTATCAGGCAGTCCAGCACGTTGAGCGAGTTGAAGAGGAAGTGGGGGTTGACCTGCTGCTTGAGCTTCATATAGCGGAAGAGGGCGAGATTGGCCTTCTCGGCCTCCTTCTCCGCCTGCTCGCGGGAGCGGATGGCGTATTCCGCCACCCAGACGATGATGACGCAGCTGAAGATGTAGTCCAGCACAATCTCGAAGAAGAAGCTGCGGGACTCCTGGACTCCGGAGACGGAGTAGATCAGCACCAGCCGCACTATGATGATGAGTATGAACGCGAGAAGCAGCCAGCGCAGACTCCTTGAGTCCGGGGACGCGCCGCCCTCGGGATGCCGCGCGAGGTACTTCAGGCAGGTCCACTCCGTCGTCCAGCCGAGCACTTCGGTGCAGACGAAAGTGGAGAGCGGATGCACCGCAAGCGCAGGAAGCGGCAGGAGCCGCAGCAGCGAAGCCAGCCCCACGCCGATGCCGAAGCCGACTATATTGACCAGGATCACCGCGACGCCCATAAAGAGCACGCTCATCCTCCGCCGCAGGCAGAGCAGCACCACGAGGAACATCGTGAGCAGGGTCAGCATCAGCCCGTCCGCCATCCCGGTGGAGTAGCAGACGAACGACACCAGCGCGTGCAGCACGGCAAAGAGGTGGATGATCCAGTTGTCTTTTGAAATATTCATAAAATCTTTGGTGAAGATAACCACATTTCTTAAAAAACGGACCGTTCATCCCGAAATTTTATCAATTCATCGGCGCGGGATTTCATATAATATGTTTTTTGGTTTTATTTGTCGGCGATAACACTACACTAATACGATGCAACAACGCAGACTCAGCTTCTGGCAGATGTGGAATCTCAGCTTCGGCTTCTTCGGAGTGCAGATAGCCTATGCCCTGCAGAGCGCCAACATCAGCCGCATATTCGCGACGCTCGGTGCGGACCCGCATCAGCTCAGCTTCTTCTGGATACTTCCTCCCCTTATGGGAATGCTCGTCCAGCCCCTTATCGGCAAGTGGTCGGACCGCACCTGGTGCCGTATGGGCAGACGCAAACCCTATCTGCTCGCCGGCTCGATAGTCGCCGTGGCGGTGATGATGATGCTCCCGAACGCGGGCAGCTTCGACTTCAGCGCCAGCCTCTTCCTCGGGCTCAACGGGGCTATGTGGTTCGGGCTATTCTCGCTAATATTCCTCGATACCTCCATCAACGTGGCGATGCAACCGTTCAAGATGATGGTCGGCGATATGGTCGGCGAGGAGCAGAAGGCCCGGGCATACTCCATCCAGTCGCTGCTCTGCAACGCCGGCAGCCTCGTGGGCTTCCTCTTCCCTATCTTCTTCACATGGATAGGCCTGGCCAACACCGCCCCGAAAGGGCAGGTTCCGCCTTCGGTGATCTGGAGCTTCTACTGCGGAGCGGTGATACTCATAGCCTGCGTGCTCTTCACCTTCGCCAAAGTCAAGGAGATGCCCCCGAAGGAATACGCCGAGTTCCACGGCATAGACCCCGAGACGCAGAGCCGCGACGAGGCCGGCAGCCCGGGACTCCTCAAGCTGCTCCTCCACGCTCCGAAGACATTCTGGACCGTCGGGCTTGTGCAGTTCTTCTGCTGGGCGTCGATGATGTATATGTGGACCTACTCCACCGGCTCGGCAGCCGCCAACTGCTGGGGCACGACAGACCCGGCGTCGGAGGGCTATCAGGCCGCCGGCAACTGGGTGGGCGTGATGTTCGCCGTGCAGGCGGTGGGTTCCATCCTCTGGGCCATCGTCCTCCCGAAATTCTCCTCGCTCAAGCGCGCCTATGTGCTGAGCCTGCTTATAGGCGCGGTCGGGTTCATCTCGGTCGCGTTCATCCATAACCAGTATCTGCTGCTCGCCTCGTTCTTCCTGATCGGGACTGCCTGGGCGGCGATGCTGGCGCTGCCGTTCACCCTGCTCACCAACTCACTGTCAGGCGGGCATCTCGGCAGCTATCTCGGACTCTTCAACTGCACCATCTGCCTCCCGCAGATAGTGGCCGCCTCCCTCGGAGGGGTGGTCCTCAGGCTCGTGGGCGGGGTGCAGGCCAATATGCTGGCGGTCTCCGGGGTGCTTCTCATCTGCGGCGCGGTCGCGGTCTCTCTCGTCAAAGAACGTAAACACAACAATAACTAACCATCAAAATCACAAATGAAAAGAATCCTTACTCTCCTCGCGGGTATCGCGCTCTCAGCTGCGGTG
The DNA here is from genome assembly GCA_963643555.1 of Acetatifactor sp. Classification (GTDB taxonomy): domain Bacteria; phylum Bacteroidota; class Bacteroidia; order Bacteroidales; family UBA932; genus Cryptobacteroides. The sequence goes on along the minus strand of CAVILJ010000007.1, from coordinate 47,594 downwards.
TCCGCCAGCGTATCCGCCCAGAGCGGATACGAGGTTAAGGGCGTGATTGCCGACCAGGCAGGGCCTGTCATCGGTGCGACCGTTATGGAAGCGGGCACCTCGACCGGCACGACCACCGATCTGGACGGCAGTTTCATCCTCAAGGTATCTTCAGCCGACGCGACCCTGGAAGTCAGCTGCATCGGCTACACTACCGTCACCTTCAAGGCGTCGCAGATGCCTGGCAGAATCATCCTCAAGGAGGACAGCGAGTTCCTCGACGAGGTAGTGGTCATCGGCTACGGCACAGTCAGAAAGAGCGATATGACGGGGTCGGTGTCGGCGGTCAAGGCCGACCAGCTCAACAAAGGCGTGATCACCTCTCCGTCTGACCTGCTTCAGGGCAAGTCAGCCGGCGTGGTAGTCACCTCCGGCGACGGCGCTCCGGGCTCAAGCAGCACCATCCGCATCCGCGGCGGCTCCTCACTCAAGGCCAACAACAACCCTCTCGTGGTCGTGGACGGACTTCCGCTGTCGGAGACCGGCATCAGCGGCGTGTCCGACGCGCTCTCGTCCATCAACCCTAACGACATCGAGAGCTTCACCGTCCTCAAGGACGCGTCTGCGACCGCCATCTACGGCTCCAGGGCTTCCAACGGAGTGATTATGATCACGACCAAGAAGGGCTCCAAGGGCAGTCAGGGCGTGCACGTGAGCGCGGACTTCACCGCATCCGTGAGCCAGAACGCCAAGTATGTGGACGTGCTGACCGGCGACGAGATGCGCTCCCTTATGGAGTCCTATCTCGGCAAGGACGGCGCGGCATACGCGGCTCTCGGCAAGGAGAATACCGACTGGCAGAAGGAAATCTACCAGCTGGGCAACTCCATCGACGGCAACGTGGCCGTGTCCGGCAAGGTGGGCAAGGGCGGCGTCTTCTATATGCCGTACCGCGTGTCTGTGGGTTACCACGACCAGAAGGGTACGCTCAAGACCTCCAGCCTGAGGAGGGAGACCGTCGCGCTCAACCTCAGCCCGAGCTTCTTCGAGGAGCATCTCAACCTCAACCTCAACGGCAAGCTGATGAATATGGACACCCGCTTCGCTAACCAGGACGCCATCGGCGGTGCGGTCCGGATGGACCCTACCCAGAGCGTCTATGACGAGAAGGGCCTCAACGGCTACTACTGGTGGAACCTGGGCAAGGGCACCTACACCATCGACAACTGCAACACGATGGCGCAGCTCAACCCGGTGGCCCTGCTCAACGACAAGGTCGACAAGTCCAACGCCAAGCGCTTCATCGGCAACATCCAGGCCGCCTACAAGGTGCACGGGTTCGAGGACCTGAGCCTCAACCTCAACCTCGGTCTCGACTACTCCAAGTCCGACGGCACCGTAGACGTGGCCCCGGGCACCGAAATGTCGTTCCACAACACCCAGGAGTCCGGTTCGGGCTACCACAATCTCTACAACCAGACCAAGAACGACCAGACCCTCGAGTTCTACGCGCAGTACGACAAGACTCTCGGGGAGCACAGCTTCAACGTGATGGCTGGTTATTCCTGGCAGCACTTCTACAACAGCACCTACAGCGAGAAGTACAAGGCCGACGGTACTCTTCCGACTGCGGCCGACTACTATCTGAGCTCGCCTTATACCTTCAAGACCGAGTACTACCTCGTGTCCTTCTTCGGAAGGGCCAACTACAGCTGGAACGAGAGGCTGCTGCTCACCGCCACCCTGCGTAACGACGGCACGTCCCGCTTCGCCAACAACAAGTGGGGTCTCTTCCCGTCAGTGGCCGTAAGCTATAACTTCGGCAAGGAGGACTTCGTCCGCAACAGCGACGCCCTCTCCGCCCTCAAGCTCAGGCTCAGCTGGGGACAGACCGGACAGCAGGACCTCCAGTCCGGCGACTATCCGACGCTCTCCACCTACTTCACCAACACCAACCAGTCGATGTATCACTTCGGCGATAAGATGATCGTCCCTATCAAGCCTAACGGCTACAACGCCGACCTGAAGTGGGAGACCACCACGACCTACAACGCCGGTATCGACTACGGCTTCCTCGGCGACAGGATCACGGGCAGCATCGACCTCTACAGGCGCGACACCAAGGACCTCCTCAACCGCACCCCGGTGGCTGCCGGAGCCAACCTCTCCAACTATCTCAACGCCAACATCGGCGACCTCACCAACAAGGGTGTGGAGTTCGAGCTCAACGCCATCCCGGTACAGACCCGCGACTGGAACTGGACCATAGGGTTCAACGCATCCTACAACAAGACCGTCATCACCCGTCTGACCACCGACGACGAGCGTGAGGACTACTACGGCATCACCACCGGAGGCATCTCCGGCGGCACCGGCAACACCATCCAGGTACACCAGACCGGACAGGCCCCGTACTCGTTCTTCGTATATCAGCAGGTTTACGACACCGACAGCAACCCTATCGAGGGCGTCTATGTGGACCGCAACAACGACGGCAAGATCGACGACCACGACAAATACTGCTTCCACAAGGCTACTCCTGACTGGACCTTCGGCTTCAACACCCGTCTCTCATATAAGGACTGGACTCTCGCCCTGAGCGCACACTCCAACGTCGGCAACTATATGTACAACAACATCGCCTCCAACGGAGACCTCCTCACCGACCTCTGGGCCAACAACTTCGTCAACAACCGCTACTCCACGGCGGAGAAGCACAACTTCAGGACTTTCGCGCAGTATTTCTCCGACCTCTACATCGAGGACGCGTCCTTCCTGAAGATCGACAACATCACCCTCAGCAAGGCATTCAGCTTCGGAGCGAGCCTCCCTATGTCGCTGAATGTGTTCGCCACGGTGCAGAATGTCGCCTGCATCACCCGGTACGGCGGGATCGATCCGGAAATCTTCTCCGGCATCGACAATAATATGTACCCTAGACCTCGTACTTACATCCTTGGAGTCAAGTTCAACTTCTAAACAGTGCATACAGATATGAAAAAGATCAAATATATAGCTTTCGCTCTTGCGACAGCGATGCTTCTGGGTGCCTCTTCCTCCTGCGTCAAGGATCTCGACGTCACCCCGATAGACCCTAACACCACTCTGCCGGAGGATGTGCTTGACAGCCAGGACGCCTTCACTCAGCTGCTCGCCAAGTGCTACCAGGGACTCGCCTGCTCCGCGTCCAGCGGCCCGAACAGCGACCCTGACATAGAAGGAGTCGACGGCGGGTACGGCCAGTATCTCCGTGCGCTCTTCCACCTTGAGGAGCTCTGCACCGACGAGGCCATCTGCTGCTGGAACGACGGCAACCTCTACGACATCCACAACATCAACTGGACTTCGTCCAACGAGTTCGTGGCCGCGATGTACTACCGCATCTACTACCAGATCGGTCTCTGCAACGAGTTCATCCGCCGCTCCGACGCGAGCAACATCGAGGGCTACACCCTCAAGAACGCCTACATCGCCGAGGCCCGTGCGCTGAGGCTTCTGAGCTACTACCACGCCATCGACCTCTTCGGCAACGTGCCTTTCGCGACCGAGGAGCAGAGCGTAGGCTCCACCGGACCTGAGCAGATCTCCCGCGAAGCCCTCTTCGACTGGATGGTAGACGAGTGCAAGACCCTCATCGACGGAAGCGACCTCGCGGAAGCCGGCAAGAACGAGTACGGCCGCTGCGACAAGGGTATGGTGATGATGATACTCGCCAAGCTCTACCTCAACGCCGAGGTATGGAAGGAAACCGCGATGTACGACAAGGCGGCCGAAGTCTGCGAGCAGATCATCGCCAAATATCCTCTTTATACTGGTGGCGGCTGGCAGGACCTCTTCTGCGCCGACAACCACCTCCGCACTGCCAACACCACCTACAAGGGCGATGAAATCATCTTCGCCGTGGAGCAGGACGGGCTTCTGACCCAGTCATACGGTGCGACCAACTACATCATCTTCGCCTCTACGGGAGGAAAGATGGATGCTGCCGGTCTGGGTATCTCCTCCGGCTGGGGCGGACTCTCTCTGACCGGAGCGTTCACTAGCAAGTTCGAGAGCGGCGATGTCCGCGCTACATTCTACAAGGGCGAGGAGTTCGAGCAGTATGTCGATGCCATCCGCCGCGAGTCCGACAGCTGGTCCAACGGCTGGAAGAGTATGAAGTTCAGCAATGTCAACCACGACGGCAGCAAGGCGCAGACCGACGGCTTCGTGGACACCGACTTCCCTGTGTTCCGCAGCGCTGACGCATATCTGATGTATGCCGAGTGCGCGGCCCGTGGAGCGGCTGACAAGACCAAGGGAGAGACCTATCTCAACGCCATCCGCAACCGTGCGGGTCTGGGTTCGCTTGCGCTCACCCTCAGCAACATCATTGACGAGCGCGGACGCGAGCTCTACTACGAGTGCGTGCGCCGTCAGGACCTCATCAGGTTCGGCCTCTTCACCTCAGGCGATTACCTCTGGGAGTTCAAGGGCGGCGTGCAGGAAGGCAAGGCTGTGGACGATCACTTCAAGCTCTACCCGATCATCTCCAGCGACCTCAACGCCAATGGAAATCTTAAGCAGAACCCTGGTTATTAATAGATTATGAAAAGATTTATATACTCAAGCCTTATAGTTCTGGCGGGGTTGCTGACCGCTTCCTGCGCCAAGGAGGATATGCGCGTCGTATTCGATCCAAGCAATTCGACCGCTCCTGAGCTCGGGACCATCACGGGCGCGACCCTCGCCGCCGACGGCGAGCCTCTGACTTTCGAGTTCAAACTTCCTACGTTCGACGTACAGACCGGCAAGACCTACTCCCTCTTCGCTTCCAAGACCGAGGCGTTCGCAGAGCCGACCAAGCTTGCCGCCACCATCACCGCCGACAATGAGGCCGGCAAGGCAAGCGTCTCCGTCAAGCAGTCCGACCTCAACTCTCTCGTCCTCAACTACGGAGGAGAGCCGGAAGTGGAATTCACCGTCTACTTCAGGGTCAGCGCCTGGCTCACCACCGACAAGGGCACCACGGTGGAGTCTTCGCTGAAGGTCTCCAACATCGTCGCCGCGTCTTTCGTCCCTTACGACCAGACCATCCTCGACAAGGACATCTACGAGCATATCTGGGTGCAGGGCGACTACTGCGGCTGGACCCACTCCAAGTGCCAGTTCCTCTACAACTACAGCAAGGACGGCAACACCTACACCGGAGTCGTGGATTTCGCCGACAAGGCGGCCAACGGCATCAAGTTCACCGGAGCGGACAACTGGGAAAGCAGCACCGGCAACTGGGGTACCGCCAATCCTGACGATCCTGCCGAGGCCGATAAGGTGACGCTGCTCAACGGCTCCAACGACAATATAACCTGCTACAGCAAGAGATTCTATATGTTCTCCCTCGACAAGGGCAGCCTCACCCTCACCAAGAACTGGGGCGCGGATGTCATCGGAATCGTCGGAGCATTCAACGATTGGGGAGGACAGCCTGACATCGAGATGAACTACAATGCCGACTATGTGCGCTTCTGGGCCGACGCCGACTTCACCGACGACACGGAAATCAAGTTCCGCGCCGACGCGGACTGGGCTTTGGACTGGGGCGCAGATGCCGCAGTGAAAGGTGAGAACATCACCGTAAGCGCCGGCAAGTACCGCGTATATCTCGATCTCAACAAGGGCACCGTGGACCTCAACGCCAATATGTACGGCAAGGATGAGCCTACTGCGGGCGGCAACGAGCCTGAACCGGAGAAACCTGCCGCCTGGTCTCTTGTCGGAACCCTCTACGAGAGCGGCTGGGAATCGGACTTCGACCTTGACAATATCGAAGGGGACATCTGGGTAAGACGCAGCGTGGAGCTGACCGCAAGCGACGAGTTCAAGATCCGCGCCGACCACGACTGGACTCTGATCGTCGGCGGACCTGAGCAGAACTCCAAAAGCACCATCAACCCGTCCGATCCTTACGCTGTCTATAAGCCGGAACTAGGCAAGGCGTTCGCCACCGGCAAAGAGAACATCCAGGTCGGAGTCGAAGGCGTCTATGACGTCACCTATGACTACGCCGGGCAGACCATCCTCGTCGAGGAACACAAGGCCGCATACTCTCTCATCGGAGAGATCAACGGCGACTCCTGGAAGAAGGACTTCGTGATGAGTCAGGACGGCGACGTGTGGACGAGTCCTGTGGTCAACATCACCGGAGGCTTCAAGATCCGCTACGACTACTCCTGGGCGGACGCTGACTGCTACGGGGCGCCTGCGGACTTCACTCCTGTCATCGGAGAAGCATTCACCGCAGAGCAGCCGGGCGGCAACATCACGGTCCCTGAGGAGGGCGACTATAAAGTCATCTTCAACGCCGCCACCAAGGCCGTCACGATCGTGGCCGTAGCCTTCCCTGAGACTATGTATATGATAGGACAGGACTTCGGAAGCTGGGATTGGGGCAGCGACGGCATCGTGGACCTCGTCCCTGTCTATAACCAGGACAGCAAGGCCGACGGCCAGTTCTGGACGGTACGCTACATCAAGGCGGCTTCACCGTTCAAGTTCTGCTCCAAGAAGGAGTGGAGCGGCGACTTCTGCAGCCTGACCACCAACGACGGATTCAGCGTCGATGGCAGCAACTGCGTTGTCGACAAGGACGGCCTCTACCTCATCCACATCGACCTCAAGAACGAGAAACTCCACGTTGAGCAGGCCCGCATCTACGGCATCGGCGACTGCTTCGGCGGCTGGAACGAGGGCATCGAGACCGCTCTCTTCGCCTCTGACGGGGAGACCGCAAGCGCCACTCTCGCAGCCGACGGAGAGCTCCGTATGTATGTGGCTTCCGATATCGCCACCACCGACTGGTGGACCCGCGAGTTCGTCATCCTCGACGGCAAGATAGCCTATCGCGGCATCGGCGGAGACCAGGAGAGGGTCAAGTGTACTGCGGGACAGACCGTCACCCTCAACTTCAACGCCGGGACCGGTGAAATCAAGTAATTGACTCTTTATCTTATTCGGATGCGCCCGCGCCGCAGGGCCGGGCGCATCTGTTTTTTTTATCGTTTTATGAAAAGATACCGTTCCCTCTGCATCGTCATAGCGCTTGCGCTCCTTGCGGGCTGCAACAAGCACTCCACAACTCCCGACCCGGGACCCGCCCCCACACCGGACATTCCGGAGAGGACGGGCGAGAGCGGCATCACCTACCAGCTGCTCGTATATTCGTTCGCCGACAGCGACGGAGACGGCTGCGGGGACTTCAAGGGAATAGAATCCAAGCTCGACTATCTAAAACAGATGGGGGTGCAGGCCATCTGGCTCTCCCCTATCCACAAGGCTTCCTCCTACCACGGCTACGACGTGCTCGACTACTCGAGCGTCAACCCGGACTACGGCACGGAGGAGGATTTCAAATCCCTCGTCGGCGCGGCACACCGGCAGGGCATCAAGATCTATCTTGACTATGTGCTGAACCATTCCTCCAAGGACCATCCTTGGTTTCTCGATGCGAAAAGCAGCGCGGACAGCAAGTACCGCGACCATTATATATTCTCCGACGACCCGCGCTCCGACATCAGGGCCGGCAAGATTGCGATGATCGCCTCCGAAGGTGCGGGCGGATACGACTCCGGGCAGTGGTTTCCGGCGGTGAGCGGCGGCGACGGGGCGCAGAAGCTGAAGTTCACGCTCGCGCTCGACTCCTCCGGCAAACCTTCCTCCCTCACGGTGGAGAAGACGGACGATGTGGGCAACAGCGGCTCCCCTGCGGGCATCTGGCTCTACTATGGCGACGGCCTGATGCAGGAGTTCCGCTCCTCAGGCTCGGGGCTCTGCACCCTGTCGCTCGAGCTCCAGACCTCCTGGGGTGTGCTGGTAAGGACCAGCCGGAGCCAGTGGGACAGCTTCAAATACGGGGCGCCGACCGGCAATAACCGGCTCTCCTGGGGTGTTCCGCTCAAGCTCTCCAACAGCGACAGCCAGGACATACTCCTGCCCGATATGAGCACCACTATGTACCACTCCCACTTCTGGACCGCCTGGTTTGCCGACCTCAACTACGGGGCGGCCTCCGTCTGCGAGACTTCAGAGGCGTTCAAGGCCGTCTGCGAGAGCGCCGACAAGTGGATAGGGCTCGGCGTGGACGGATTCCGGCTCGACGCGGTCAAGCATATCTACCACAACGCCTCCTCGGACGAGAACCCGACCTTCCTCAAGAAATTCTACGACCGCTGCAACGCGTCCTACAAGGCTGCGGGCGGCAGCGGGGACATCTATATGGTGGGTGAGCACTTCAGCGCCGCCTCCGAGGTCGCTCCCTACTACAAGGGGCTTCCCGCATTCTTCGAATTCAGCTTCTGGTGGACGCTCAGGGATGCCGTCAACTCCGGCAAGGGCAGCGACTTCGTGGGTACGATACAGGGATACACCGGAGAATACGCCAAATACCGCTCCGACTATATCGAGGCCACCAAGCTCTCCAACCACGACGAAGACAGGGCCGGCAACGACCTCGGACGCGACAGGGAGAAGATGAAGCTCGCCGCCGCAGTGCTGCTCACCTCCGGCGGGCAGCCTTATATCTATCAGGGCGAAGAGCTGGGCTACTGGGGCGGCAAGTCGGGTGGCGACGAATATGTCCGCACCCCGATGATGTGGACCTCCGATGTGAGCGGCCTCGCTTCCGCAAAGCTCGACGGCAAGGTCGACTACACTATGCTGAGTTCCGACATCTCGGTGGAGGCACAGAGCAAGGACAGCGAGTCGGTGCTTGCGGTCTACCGCCAGTTCGGCGAACTCCGCGACCGCTATGTGTCCCTTGCCAAAGGCAGCTTCGACTTCTGCTCAGAGGTATCCTCGACCCCGGCGCTGTCGGCCTGGTACAGAAGCTACGACGATCAGAGGGTGCTGGTGGTGCACAACTTCGGCGCGGCCAAGGCCAGCGTCAATCTCTCTTCCGACAAACTCGACAATCCTATCGGCACACGGGGCTCCGTCGCCGTCAACGGCAGCAAGCTGACGCTCGGCCCGAGGGCATCGGCGGTGTTCCTCCAATAAACCCATATCGTTATGAAACATCTACTGAGACTTCTCCCTCTTCTCGCCCTGCTCGCCTCCTGTACGGGAGGGGCCGTCCGGCAGGAGACCGACACCCTTCGGGATGCGGTCGTCTACGAACTCAACGTCCGCCAGCTGACCCCGGAGGGGACATTCGCGGCGGCGCAGAAAATGCTCCCGATCCTCAAGGACGAGGGGGTGGACATCGTGTGGGTGATGCCGCCTTATCCCATCGGCATCGAGGGCCGCAAGGGCAGCCTCGGCTCGTACTACGCCATCCGCGACTACTGCGACATAAACCCCGCGTTCGGCACTCTCGCCGACTTCGACGCCTTCCTTGCGGAGGCGCACTCGCTGGGACTCAAGCTGGTGCTGGACTGGGTCGCTAACCACACCTCACCCGACCATCCGTGGGTGACACAGAAGCCTTCAGACTGGTATATGCGCGACGCAGAGGGCAAGACCATAGTAGAGCACGACTGGACCGACATCGCGAAGCTCAACTACGACAACGCGGATATGCGCGCCGAGATGCTGAAGTGTATGCGCTTCTGGATTGACAGGGGCGTGGACGGCTTCCGCTGCGACGTGGCGTATCAGGTGCCGGAGGACTTCTGGGCATCAGCCATACCGGCGCTGCGCTCAAGCTGCGGACGCACTCTCTACTTCCTCGCCGAGGGCGAGGAGGCCTGGCTGCACAGGGCCGGATTTGACGCCACCTACGCCTGGAAGCTGCACCACCTGCTCAACGACATCGCCCGGGGCAAGGCGGGGGCAGAGCAGCTGACTGAGTATATCGAGTGGAATGCGGGCGAATACCCCGCCGACGCGATGAGGCTCTGCTTCACCTCCAACCACGACGAGAATTCGTGGTCCGGCACCGAGTTCGAGAGGATGGGCGATGCCTGGCAGGCTATGGCGGTGCTCTGCTGGACTCTGCCTAACGCGCAGCCGCTCATCTACACCGGGCAGGACATCGGCTACGACCACCGCTTCGAGTTCTTCGAGAAAGACCCTATCCCGTCGTGGAAGAGCAACTCATTTACGGAATTCTACCGCCATCTCAACTCCGTCAAGCACTCCCACCCGGCGCTCCGGGCTGGCGAGGGCGACTTTGAGCTCGTCTCCACGGCAGACAACACCATCGTCTTCAGCCGAAGCCTCGGGGAGGATTGCGTCAAGGTGAGCGTGCAGCTCGAGGCACCGTGGCAGTGGAGCATAAGCAGCGCGTCCGACCGGGTCGCGCATATCGAGCCGCCGCTGTGGTGGACAGGGATGCACACCCCGCTCCAGCTGATGGTCCAGGGGGAGGACATCGGCGCCTACTCCGTCTCCATCGAGGGAGGTAGAGGAGTGAAAGTCAGCGGCATACATAAAGCCGATAGTCCCAACTACCTTTTCCTCGACATCAGCATCGCGGAGAATGCCGCTCCCGGCAGGTATTCTCTGCGCTTCACCCGTGACGGAGAGAGCTTCAGCGTGCCTTACGAAATCGCCGCCCGGCGGGAAGGCTCCGCCGAAAGGAGGGGATTCGACACTTCCGACGCCATCTATCTGATAATGCCGGACCGCTTCGTCAACGCCGACCGCAGCAACGACAACAGCCCGCTCACCACCGAGAAGGCCGACTACAAGGCGTTCTTCGGTCGCCACGGAGGGGACATCCGTGGCATAGAGGAGCAGCTGGACTACATCGCCGGACTCGGGATGACCGCCATCTGGAACACCCCGCTGCTCGAGGACAACGAGCCGGAGTCCTCCTACCACGGCTACGCCTGCACCGACTACTACCGGATAGACCCGCGCTTCGGCAGCAACTGGACCTACCGCCAGATGGTCCGCGCCGCGCACGACAGGGGCCTGGGGGTGATTATGGACATCGTCACCAACCACTGCGGCGACCGTCACTGGTGGATGGCGGACCTGCCCTTTGCGGACTGGGTGCACCAGTGGCCGGTCTATACCCACTCCAACTGCGCGTTCTCCGCGCAGAACGACCCCTATTGCTCGCAGCTCGACAGGGAGAATATGGTCGGAGGGTGGTTCGACACCTCGATGGTGGATATGAATCTCGACAACCCTTATCTGCTCCGGTATTTCAAGCAGTGGGCGATATGGTGGACGGAGTGGGCCGACCTCGACGGACTGAGGGTGGACACCTATCCGTACAACGAGAAAGTCCCTATGTCAGAGTGGTGCAAGGCGGTGATGGAGGAGTATCCCAACTACAACATAGTCGGGGAGGTGTGGTCTTCCAATGTGCCTCAAGTGGCTTATTGGCAGGACAATAACCCGAATAAGGACGGTTTCGACTCCAACCTTCCGGCCATTATGGACTTCTGCCTGATGGACGCGATACGCGGCAGCGTCAACTCCGACCGGGAGAGCTGGAACGAGGGTATAACAAAGGTCTACGACTCCATCGCCAATGACTTCTATCTCAATGATCCTCAAAATCTTCTAATATTCCCGGGCAACCACGACACCGAGCGCATCGGCGATGCCGCCGGGGCAGACCCCGCCAAGGTCAAGCTGGTGATGACGCTGATGGCGACGCTGCGCGGCATCCCGCAGATATTCGCCGGCGACGAGCTGCTGCTCCTCTCCGACGACCTCTCGCAGGGACACGGCGGCCTGAGGGCTATGTTTCCTCTCGACTGGGCCGCGAACCCGGTGCGCAAGGACCTGCACGACTACTGCGCCACCCTCTTCCGCTGGAGAAAGGGCTCGGATGCCGTACACTATGGCAAGACCCTGCATTTCCTGAGCCGCGACAACACCTACGCCTACTTCCGCTATACGGACGACGAGGCCGTGTTCGTCTATCTCAACAACAACTCCGCCCCGCGCACCCTGCCTTGGGGCGACTATGCCGAGATCACCGGCTCGCTCAAGGGGACGGGCCGCAATGTGGTGGACGGCTCCGCCTTCAATCCGGAGTCGTATACCGTTCCCGCCAAGTCAAGCATAATAATAGAATTCAAATGAAAAGATATCCTCTCCCCATTCTGGCGGCGGCGGCCATTCTTTGCGCCTGCACCGTACAGCAGCCCGCGTTCAAGGAGAGCGCCGCTCTCCAGTCCCCGGACGGCAAGCTCTGGATGGCATTCTCCGTCGAGGGCGGAGTGCCCCGCTATTCACTTCAGCGCGAGGGCGTTGACATATTGCTTCCGAGCCGGCTGGGATTCGAGCTGCGCGGCACGGTAAAGGCCGAGCAGATCACAATCGACGGCGACAGGATCACAAAGGGCGATGCCAGGCCGGGGTTCTCCCTCGCGGAGGGCTTCGAACTCACGGGCACGGAGACCGACAGCCTCGATGAGGTCTGGGAGCCGGTCTGGGGCGAGGAGTCGCAGATCCGCAACCACTACAACGAGCTGCTGGTCAAGCTCCGCCAGACCGAAAGCGGCCGCCTGATGAACATCCGCTTCCGCCTCTTCGACGACGGTCTGGGATTCCGCTACGAGTTCCCGGACTCTCAGCCGCTGGTGTATTTCGTCATCAAGGAGGAGCTTACGGAGTTCGCGATGGCGGGCGACCACTACTGCTGGTGGATCCCGGGCGACTATGACACCCAGGAGTACCAGTATGGCGAATGCCGGCTCTCCGAGATCAGCTCGCGCTTCAAGGAACAGGTCTGCGGCAACAGTTCCCAGACATTCTTCAGCACCTCGGGAGTCCAGACATCGCTCCAGATGAAGACTGACGGGGGTCTGTATATCAATATCCACGAGGCCGCGCTCGTCAATTATCCTTGTATGAGCCTGCTGGTGGACGGCAGGAAGCACAGTCTCCGCGCCTGGCTGACTCCGGACGCGCAGGGCTGGAAAGCTTATATGCAGACCCCGTGCAAGACCCCGTGGAGGACGGTGCAGGTTGCGGCGTCGGCGGAGGAGCAGCTCGCGAGCCGTCTGGTGCTCAACCTCAACGAGCCTTGCGCCCTCGAGGATGTGAGCTGGATACATCCGGTGAAGTATGTGGGCGTATGGTGGGAGATGATAGCCGGCAAGGGAAGCTGGGCCTACACCGATGTCCCGTCGGTGCAGCTGGACAGCTTCGACTACCTCAAGGCCACTCCTAACGGCCGCCACAGCGCCAACAACGCCCGCGTGCGCACCTATATCGACTTCGCCGCCGAACACGGCTTCGACGCGGTGCTGGTGGAGGGCTGGAACATCGGCTGGGAGGACTGGGCCAACTGCAGCAAGGACTATGTGTTCGACTTCGTCACCCCATATCCTGACTTCGACATCGCCGCGCTCAACAGCTACGCTCACTCCAAGGGCATACGGCTGATGATGCACCACGAGACCTCATCTTCCGTGCGCAACTACGAGCGGCATATGGAGGCTGCCTACAGCCTGATGAACAGATACGGCTACGACGCCGTGAAGTCGGGCTATGTGGGGGACATCCTCCCGCGCGGCGAATACCACTACGGGCAGTGGATGGTCAACCACTACCTCTACGCCGTGACCGAGGCCGCGAAGCACCACATAATGGTCAACGCCCACGAGGCGGTACGCCCTACCGGACTCTGCCGCACCTACCCTAACCTCATCGGCAACGAGTCGGCGCGGGGCACGGAATATCAGGCGTTCGGAGGCACTGAGCCGAAGCACGTGACGATACTCCCGTTCACCCGCCTCAACGGCGGTCCGATGGACTTCACGCCGGGCATATTCGAGCAGAATCTCAAGGAGTGGTGCGGTAACGACTCATATGTCAACGCCACGATCGCCAACCAGCTGGGGCTCTACCTCACGATGTACTCCCCTCTCCAGATGGCAGCCGACACGCCGGAGCACTACGCCCGCTTTATGGACGCGTTCCAGTTCATCAAGGACGTGGCGGTGGACTGGAGCGAGAGCCGCTATCTCCGCGCCGAGCCGGGCGACTACATCATCGTGGCGCGCAAGGCCAAGCGGGACGGACAGTGGTTCTGCGGCGGAGTGACCGACGAGCAGGCTCGCGAGTTCGACATCCCTCTTGACTTCCTCGGCGAGGGTAGTTTTGAGGCGGTGATCTACGCCGATGCGCCTGACGCGCACTATCTGACCAATCCTCAGGCATATACCATCAGCCGCCGGAGGGTCAGCGCGGCGGACAGCCTCCACCTCAGGATGGCCCCGGGCGGAGGATTCGGCATAGAGTTCAAAAATTTGTAATTTTGTTCCCGTTTTTCCGGAGAAGGATATGGAAGTACGATTCGCGATAAAATACTGGACCGAGTGGGGCGACAGTCTCACCCTGATGCTCGGCGGTAAGAAATACCCTATGGAATGGAGCGACGGCGCTATCTGGCACGTGACCGTCAAGAACTGCAGCGCCGCGGCGCTCAAGGACTACGGCTACGTGGTGATGCGCGGCGGACTGATATGGCGCACGGAGTGGAAACACCACAGCTCCAGGCTCGCCAAGATCATCGAGGACCGTTGGATTGACTGCCCGATAGAGGGCTGCCCCTTCCCGCGCGAGCATCAGGCTGCGATGTTTGACCGTCCGGGCTTCAGAGGAGCGGGTACCGCGGTGCCGGTGTTTTCCCTCAGGAGCGGCGACGACTTCGGGGTCGGGGAGTTCCGCGACCTGCACGCCCTGATCGACTGGGCTGCGGCCACCGGGCAGTGCATACTCCAGCTCCTGCCGGTCAATGACACCACCCGCAAGGGGGAGTGGAAGGATTCGTACCCCTACAGCCCTGTGTCGTCGTTTGCGCTGCACCCTATGTATATGCACCTGCAGAGCCTGGGCATCAGGGAGAACGCCGAATTCAAGAAGCTCCAGACCGAACTCAACTCCCTGCCGGAAATCGACTGGCCGAGAGTGTTCAAGGCCAAGATGAAATACATACGGCAGGCTTTCCTCCAGCGTGGGGAGAAGGATATGCAGACCCCGGGATTCAAGACTTTCGTAAAGGATAACGGGGCCTGGCTCGACGAATACGCCAAGTTCTGCGCTGTGCGAGACTCGCTGGAGGCCGACTACTACCGCTGGATGCAGTGGCATCTGGACAGGCAGTTCTACGCCGAAGCGAAATATGCCCGCAGTAAGGGGGTCGCGCTCAAGGGTGACCTGCCTATCGGAGTGAGCTCCGACAGCGCGGAGGCCTACTGGCATCCGGAACTCTTCAACCTCGACTCCTCTGCCGGAGCACCGCCTGACTTCTTCAGCAAGGACGGCCAGAACTGGGGCTTCCCGACCTACAACTGGGACGCTATGGCAAAGGACGACTATGCGTGGTGGAAGTCACGGCTGCGCAAGATGTCGCGCTACTTCGACGCCTTCCGTATCGACCATATTCTCGGGTTCTTCCGCATCTGGGAGATCCCTGCCGACAATCGCAGCGGACTCGACGGGCACTTCAACCCCGCCCTGCCTTATTCCGCCGAAGAAATCGCTCAGGCGGGGCTGCCGCTGGAGGGACTCTTCCACGAGGACCCGCGCAATCCGGGGATGTACCAGCCGCTCATCTGCCCGGACTCGCAGCGGCTTCCGCAGTGGCAGCAGGAGCGCTTCGGCGCTCTCTACAACGACTTCTTCTACCGCCGTCACGAGGAGTTCTGGCGCCGCAACGCGGAGAAGAAGCTCCCCGCTCTGCTCGGCGCGACAGGGATGCTCGCCTGCGGTGAGGACCTCGGGATGGTGCCCGGCTGCGTGCCGGGAGTGATGGAGCACGAGAAGATACTCTCGCTGAAGATGCGCGGGATGCAGAACGAGGGAGCGTGGAACTCCCTCAGCGTCTGCGCCACTTCCAGCCACGATATGGAGACCCTGCGTATGCAGTGCGACCACGACCCCGAGCCGTGGGAGGTCAGGAATATGCTCTGGGAGTTCCTCGCATCGCCTTCGATGCTAGCGATATTCCCGCTTCAGGACTGGCTTGCGCTGGACGCGTCACTCCGCCGTCCGGAGAGAGGGGAGGAGCGAATCAACGAGCCGGCGGACTCCAATCACCACTGGCGTTTCCGCCTGCATATAGAGACCGACCGCCTCGCCGACGCGTCTCAGCTCAACGCCGCCATCTGCGGCCTGATCAAGGACAGCGGACGGTACCACAACCAATAGGGGTAGGGAAAGTCCTGCGGGGACCTCACCCTCCCCTATCTCTTACTCCGCCACCGCAAAGTCCCTAGTGAACTTGATGCCCCTGCGGGTTTCGAGCAGGAGGTTGTCGGTGTAGAAGGTGAGGGTTGCCTCTCCGGGCTTGCTGTCCGCTATCTTGACATCGAACACGGTCTGAGCGTCGTAGAAGTCCGCCACCACCCTGAAGGTGTAGCCGCTGTCGGTGAATACGCAGTGTTCCGGGTCGAAGTGATACGGCCCGTAGAAGCAGTATTCGGCGGACTCGCTCGTCGCCATAGCCCTCCAGTCGCGGTAGAGCCTGATCACGATGTCGTCGACGGAGTAGCGTCCGACGCAGTAGGAGCTCTCCTCGACCATCTTCTCCTCCCCGCCGGGGAGCAGCGCATAGACCCCGGTCCCCGAGACGTCGCTCTTCTCATAGATTTTCTCCACGCCATCGAAGCCGTGCAGAGGCCCTGCCGGGCTCACGTCGCCGGTCTGCAAGGCGTCTATGACATTGATCATCTCCATCTTGCCGTCCGAACGGAGAAAACAGAGCACGGGGTTGATGGCGTTGCCCATATTGGAGGCGAGCAGCGAGGTGTACTTCCAGCTTCCGCGCTCCTTGCTGCCTACATTGAACTCGTTGCTTCCCTCTCCGAAGCGTATCGGGATGTGCCATTCTCCGGCGAGGGCGTAGCACTTGTCCAGATCGAAAGTGATCAACGCCGTGCCGTCCGGGAACAGCTCCGCCGTGTAGAGTTCCATCACCGGGTCGGTGACCTTGGTCTGCTGCCCGGAGTCAGCGGAGTTGCGCGAAGCGGCGTTGCCGCAGGCGACGGCGGCGCAGAGCGCGAGCGCCGCTAGGGTTATGAGCGGGCGTCCCATAGCTACTTCGCGATATTCTCGCGCATATCGGTGTCCGCCTGGATGTTCTTCATCCGGTAGTAGTCCATAATCCCGAGATTGCCCGTGCGGAACGCTTCGGCCATCGCGAGAGGCACTTCAGCTTCGGCCTCGATGACCTTGGCCCTGGCTTCCTGCGCCTTGGCCTTCATCTCCTGCTCGAGAGCCACGGCCATAGCCCTGCGCTCCTCGGCACGCGCCTGCGCGATGTTCTTGTCGGCGTCGGCCTGGTCCATCTGGAGCACCGCGCCGATGTTCTTGCCCACATCGATGTCGGCTATGTCGATGGAGAGGATTTCATAGGCCGTCCCCGCGTCGAGACCCTTGTTGAGCACCACCTTGGAGATGCTGTCCGGGTGTTCGAGCACCGACTTGTGCGACTCGGAGGAACCGATGCTGCTGACGATGCCCTCGCCGACTCTCGCAAGGATGGTCTCCTCTCCCGCGCCGCCGACAAGCTGCTTGATATTGGCGCGCACGGTGACGCGGGCCTTGGCTATGAGCTGGATGCCGTCCTTGGCGACCGCCGTGACCGGAGGGGTGTTGATGACTTTAGGATTGACGGACATCTGCACGGCCTCAAGCACGTCGCGCCCGGCAAGGTCGATGGCGGAGGCCATCTTGAAGTCGAGCATAATATTGGCCTTGTTGGCGGAGATGAGGGCCATCACCACCTTGGTCACGTTGCCTTTGGCGAGATAGTGGGCTTCCAGTTCGTTGGCCTTTAGGGTCAGTCCGGCCTTGGTGCCGGTGATCATCGCCATCACGATGGTGTGCGGGCTCACCCCCCTCCAGCGCATCAGCACGAGCTGGAGCAGAGACACATATACTCCGGAGAGCACGGCCTGGAACCACAGCGCCACAGGAAAGAACCAGAGCACGATGACGAGCGCCACGACGATTATCGCAGCAAGAAGGATTGGATTCATTTTATTGTTCGTTTAATGGTTTTACTATCACTTGGTTGTCCTCGATGGAGACGATTTCCAGCGGAGTGCCTGCGTCGATCAGAGAGTTGTCGGAAGACTTGACTTCGCAGCTGACCTCGCCGAACTTCCCGGTCCCCATCGGAGCAAGGCGTGTCTGGGCCGTGCCCTCCTGTCCGACCGCGAGCCTGCGGGACTCGTCGTTGACCTTGGAATGCATCTCCGTCTTGAGTTCGAAGCGCCGCCAGGTACGCGAGCGGAGCGAGAGCACCATCGCCGCAACGATCATCACGATCACCGCCACGAGCACTGTCCAGCCCGCCGAGTCGCCGATGTAAACGAAACTGTACCAGCACGCTGCGCCAAGCGACAGGAGGCTCAGAAAACCTCCGATCCCGACTCCCGGGACAAGGAGCAGCTCAACCAGCATAAAGAGTATGCCCGCAATGATCAGGGCAACTGTAATCCACCACATAGATATAGAGTTTTGGTCGTTTTGCAAAGATACAAAAAGCTGGCACAAAGTTTCTTTCTTTCGGGAAAAATACTAACTTTGCGGACTATTTGGGATAATTATTTTAAAACCTATATTTTATGCAAAGCAAAGGTGCTATCAGATTTGTGGCCATCTGCCTCATTCTCGCCTGCCTTTGGCAGCTCTCCTTCACGCTTGTGACGAGCATCTGCACAAGGAAGGCTGACGCTGCCGCCGAGAAGGCCGTGGCGAACGTGATGAAGACGGCCGCATTCGCCGAAATTCCGGAGGGGGACAGGGCCTACTACCTCGACTCCATCAGGAAGATTGAAGCCCGCCGCTACACGGACTCCATTTCCACCGAGAAAATCTATTTCGGCTACACGTTCAAGAGCGTACAGAACCAGGAAATCAACCTCGGACTTGACCTTAAGGGAGGTATGAACGTGATGCTGCAGGTGCAGCTCGAAGACCTCGTCAAGGCTCTCGCCGACCACAACACTTCACCGGAGTTCCTCAAGGCCGTCGCGCTCGCCAAGGAGCGCAGCGTCAACTCCCAGTCCGACTTCATAACCCTCTTTGCGGAGGCGTGGAAAGAAGTCGGCGGCGGCAAGAGGCTCGCGCATATCTTCGGCACCGCAGATATGGGCGGGCGCATCACCGGCAGCTCTTCCGACGAGCAGGTGATCAGCGTCATCCGCGAGGAGTCCGAGAGCGCCATCGCCAACTCGTTCAACGTGCTCCGCAACCGTATCGACCGCTTCGGCGTGACCCAGCCTTCCATCCAGAAGCTCGGCAACACCGGACGCATCCTCGTCGAGCTTCCGGGCGTGAAGGAGCCGGAGCGTGTGCGCAAGCTGCTCCAGGGCACCGCATCCCTCGAATTCTGGACAACCTACACCAACCAGGAGATAGCCCCTTACCTTGAGGAGGCCAACGCTCTCCTCGCCCAGCTGCTCTCTGCCGACGAAGCAGAGAAGACCGCCGCCGCGAAGGACTCCGCCGAGGAGGATGACCTCGTGGCCCGTGAGCTCAAGGCCCAGGGAGGAGAGGCTGACGAAGCTGATCTGGCCGCCTACAAAAAGGCCAACCCGCTCTTCGCGGTACTCTCCCCGTCACAGTTCCGTGACAACGCCTGCATCGGTCTCGCCGCAGCCGCGGACACCGCTCTCGTGAACAAATATCTCAATATGCCTGAAGTTGAGGCTCTCTTCCCTGCCGAGTTCCGCCCGATGTGGTCAGTGAAGCCGACTTCATATATCCAGAACAGCAACATCTACGAGCTCGTCGCCATCAAGGCCTCGTCCCGTGACGGCAAGGCTCCGCTCGACGGTGGCGTGGTCACCAATGCCCGCGTGGACTACAACGACCGCCGCGGCGGCGAACCTGGGGTATCGATGACTATGAACTCCGTCGGCGCCAACACCTGGGCCCGCCTTACCAAGGACAACATCGGCCGCCAGGTGGCCATCGTGCTCGACGGCACCGTATATTCTTATCCTACCGTACAGACCGAGATCACCGGAGGTCAGTCCTCCATCACCGGCAACTTCTCCATCGAGGAGGCCACCGACCTTGCCAACGTGCTCAACTCCGGTAAGCTCCCTGCGCCTGCCACCATCGTTCAGGAGCAGGTCGTAGGTCCTTCACTCGGTGCGGAGTCCATCCGATCCGGCTTCATCTCGTTCATCATCGCGTTCTGCCTCGTACTGCTCTATATGATCTTCTTCTACAAGGGAGCGGGTCTTGCTGCTGACGTGGCGCTTCTCACCAACGTGGTGCTCCTCTTCGGTACCCTGTCGGCATTCGGAGCGGTGCTCACGCTGCCGGGCATCGCGGGTCTCGTCTTGACGATGGGTATGGCGGTGGACGCCAACGTAATCATATATGAGCGCATCAAGGAGGAGCTCAAGGCCGGCAAGGGTCTGGGCAAGGCCGTCCAGGACGGTTATTCCAACGCCTACTCCGCCATCATCGACGGCCAGGTGACCACCCTCCTCACAGGTATCGTGCTCTTCTTCTTCGGCTCAGGTCCGATCAAGGGCTTCGCCACCACGCTCATCATCGGTATCATCACCTCCGTGCTCACCTCCATCTTCATCACCCGTCTCATACTGGACGACCGTGTGAACAAGGGCAAGAGCATCTCCTTCGAGACCAAGCTTACCAGGAACTTCCTCAAGAATACGCATATCAACTTCCTCTCCGGCAAGAAGTGGTCATACACCATCTCCGGCGCACTCATCGTGATCGCGATCCTCTCGATGTGTTTCAAGGGCTTCACCTACGGTGTCGACTTCACCGGAGGCCGTACCTATGTGGTACGCTTCGACAAGCCTGTGACAGCCGAGGAGGTCCGTCAGGCCACCAACAAGGTCTTCGAGGCCGCAGCCGCAGCAGACCCTGATGTCGCCGCTTCTTCAGTCGAGGTCAAGCAGTTCGGTGGAGACAGCCAGATGAAGATCACCACCGCCTACAAGTTCGAGGACGAGTCTTCTGCGGTAGACACCGAGATCGAGGGTATGCTCTACGAGTCTCTCAGGGGACTCTATGCCGAGGACCTCACTCTCGCCGAGTTCACTTCCACTCTCGAGAACCCTAACGGTATCATATCTTCCGACAAGGTCGGCGCGTCGATCGCCAACGACATCAAGCGCAACGCCATCATCTCCATCATTCTCGCCCTGTTCGTAATCTTCGCCTACATCGCGGCGCGGTTCAAGGGCTGGACCTGGGGCCTGGGCGGCGTGGTTTCACTCGCCCACACGGCCATCATCATCATCGGATTCTTCTCGCTCTTCAGCGGAATACTGCCGTTCAACCTCGATGTCGACCAGACGTTCATCGCGGCCATCCTGACGATCATCGGTTACGCCATCAACGATACCGTGGTCATCTTCGACCGTATCCGCGAGAACCTCGGACTGCATCCTAACGACGACTTCCGCCAGATCACCAACAAGTCCCTCAACGCAACCCTCACGCGTACCGTCAACACCTCAGTGTCGACCCTCCTCCCTATGCTTGCTATCGCAATCTTTGGCGGCGAGTCCATCAGAGGCCTTTCGGTCGCCCTGTGCCTCGGCGTCTGCATCGGAACCTACGCTTCCATTATGATTGCGACTCCGATTATGTACGACTGCACGATGAGAGCCCGCAGGAAGGCTGCAGAGAAAGCCCCTATCAAGAAGAAGTAATTTTTTCCGAATATCAAGACGTCCGACCCGTCAAAAGGCCGGACGTTTTTTTTATATTTGTGCCGCTATGTCCTTCGTACATCTTCACGTCCACACCCAGTACTCCATCCTCGACGGGATGAGCGACATCGAGAAACTTTTCCGCCGCGCCGAAGAGCTCGGTATGCCCGGTCTGGCCATCACGGACCACGGCAATATGTACGGCGTGAAGGACTTCAAGGATGTGTCCGCGAAGCATCCGGGAGTGAAGCCCGTCATCGGCTGCGAAATCTATGTCACGCAGCACTTCGACCACCGCCTCAAGGACAACGACCACAAGAAGTACTACCACCTCATCCTGCTCGCCAAGAACTATGACGGCTACCGCAACCTGATGAAGATAGTCTCCACCGGGCACATCGAGGGTATGTACTACAAGCCGCGAGTGAGCCACGAGGTGGTCGAGAAGTTCCACGAGGGGCTCATCTGCTGCTCGGCCTGTATGGCGGGGGAGATTCCGCGCGGCATTCTCGCCGGCGACGCGGAGGGAGTGGACAGGGCGATAGAGTGGCACAAGAGGGTGTTCGGCGACGACTACTATCTGGAAGTGATGCTTCACCGCACCGAAGTGCCGGGGCTCTCGCCGGAGCTCTACGAGAAGCAGAAGGAATACTGTGCCGAGATATTCCGCCTTGCGGAGAGGCACTCCGTCAAGGTAGTGGCAACCAACGACGTGCATTTTGTGCGCAAGGAGGACGGCCCGGCCCACGACAGGCTCATCTGCCTCACCACCAACTCGGCCATCGACGACCCGAAGCGGCTCCGCTACACCCAGCAGGAGTACCTCAAGAGCGAGGAGGAGATGGCGGCCCTCTTCCCGGACCATCCGGAAGCCCTCGCCAACACGCTGGAGGTGCTGGACAAGGTGGAGGACTACGCCATCGACAGGGGTCACGTGCTCCCGAAGTTCCAGATAGAGCAGAGTTTCCTCGACAACATAGACTTCTACCTCGACAAATACTCCGACATTATCGAAAACGGGCGCTACGAGGTCACCAAAGACCACGACGGCAATATAGTGAGCAAGACCGACCGGGGCGACGAATTCCGCCGTTCCGTGGCCTTTCTGTGCCATCTCACCTACGAAGGCGCGCGCGAGCGCTACGGCGAGACCCTCACGCAGGAGCAGAGCGAGCGCATCCACTTCGAGCTGATGACCATCTCCTGTATGGGATTTCCGGACTATTTCCTGATAGTCCAGGACTTCATCAACTGGGGGCGCCGCAACGGGGTCTCTGTGGGACCGGGACGAGGCTCCGCGGCCGGTTCGTGCGTCGCCTACTGCCTGCACATCACCAACCTCGACCCTATCCGCTACGACCTCCTCTTCGAGCGCTTCCTCAACCCGGAGCGCATCTCTATGCCTGATATCGACGTGGACTTCGACGACGAGGGCCGCTACCGCGTGATCCGGTATGTGCAGGAGCGCTACGGCGCGGACCATATATCGCACGTCATCACCTTCGGCACTATGGCCGCCAAACTGGCCGTCAAGGATGTGGCCCGCATCTCCAATATGTCCATCCCGGAGTCCAACCGCCTCACCAAGATGATCCCGGACAAGCCGATAAGCGTCAGGGAGAACGGGGAGGACAAGGAGTACAAGCCCACGCTTGCCAACAGCGTGAAGTACGTCAAGGAGCTGAAGAACGAATACGAGAACGGCGACCCTCTGGTCAAGGAAGTGCTCCGCTACGCGCTCCAGCTCGAGGGCTGCATACGCCAGACCGGCATACACGCCTGCGCTATGATCATAGGGCGCGGCAACCTCACCGACTATATCCCCATCACTATGGGGGAGGACAAGGCCACGGGGCAGCAAGTCTGGGTGAGCCAGTACGAGGGCACTAAAATCGAGGATGTCGGAATGCTCAAGATGGACTTCCTCGGCCTTAAGACCCTCTCCATCATCGACCGCTGCATTGCGCTGGTAAAGAAGAGGTTCGGGACGGAGATCGACATCGAGAAAATCCCGATCGACGACCCGGCCGTGTTTGACCTCTATTCGAGGGGCGACACCAAGAGCATATTCCAGTTCGAGTCCGGAGGGATGAAGGAGTGGCTTATGAAGCTGCGCCCCGAGAGGTTCGAGGACCTCATCGCGATGAATGCGCTCTACCGCCCGGGGCCTATGGACTATATCCCGAACTTCGTGGCGGGCAAGAACGACCCGAGCAAAATCTCCTACGACCTTCCGGATATGGAGGAATACCTCAAGGAGACCTACGGGGTCACGGTCTATCAGGAGCAGGTGATGCGGCTCTCGCAGAAGCTGGCCGGATTCTCCAAGGGCAAGGCCGACAAGCTGCGCAAGGCGATGGGCAAGAAGAAGAAGGACGTGCTGGACTCCCTCAAGACCTCATTTATGGAGGGTGCGCTCAAGAACGGCCACCCGAAGGAAGTGCTCGAGAAGATATGGAAAGACTGGGAGGCGTTCGCCAAATATGCGTTCAATAAGTCCCACGCGACCTGCTACGCCTGGGTAAGCTACCAGACCGCCTGGCTCAAGGCGCATTATCCGTCCGAGTTCCAGGCCTCCAACCTCACGCAGAACTCCGCCAATATGGAGGAGATGAAGGAGATAATGGCCGACTGCCGCAAGGGCAGCATCAAGGTGTTGAGTCCCGACATCAATGAGTCCGAGGCGCAGTTCTCGGTCAACCATCAGGGCGACGTCCGGTTCGGGCTGAGCGGACTCAAGGGCTTCGGCGACAATCTGGTGGCGGGCATACTCAAGGAAAGGGAGACCGGCGGCGCCTTCGTCGACCTGTATGACTTTATCGAAAGGATGTCCTCCATCATCAACCGCCGCGCCCTCGAAACCCTCATATACTCAGGCGCCTTCGACTCGTTCGGACTCAAGAGGACGCAGTATTTCCTGCCGTGCAAGAACGGTGAGCTCTTCATCGACGAGCTCGTCCGCTACGCCAACCTCTACCGCAACGACGAGATGGACAGCGCTTCGTCGCTCTTCGGCGACGTGGAGGAGATGAAGCCGGCGCGTCCCGAAGCCCCTATGTCCTCCGGCGAGGAGGACACGCTCGCCCTTCTCCAGAAAGAGAAGGAATTCGTCGGGATGTACCTCTCGGCACACCCGCTGGACCGCTACCGCTTCGAGATAGAGAATTTCACGAGCTGCCCGCTTACCGCCGTCGACTCACTGGTGGAGGAGCAGGAGTCCAAGAAGAAGCCCTGCAAGGCCTGCGTGGCCGGCATAGTGACGGATGTCAAGACCATCACCACCAAGAGCGGTTCACCGGGCGCAAAAGTCATACTTGAAGACTTCGACGGCAACCACGAGTTCGCCCTCTTCGGAAAGGAGTTCCAGGACTTCCTGCCGTATATGCAGCCTCACGCCCAGATATTCGTCGAAGGCGAAATCGCCGAACGATACTTCCTTAAAAAGGAGGACAAGGCTGCCGGCAAGACAGCCCCTTATACATTCAGATTCAAGAAAATATCCCTGCTTGGCAATGTCGGGGGTGAGCTGCTGTCAGAGTTTGTTCTGCATATCGACTCATCCAGGCTCTGCCCGGAGTTCCGCAAGGACCTCGTCAGGCTGCTGAAAGACGCCAAGGGGAAGATACCTCTCACCGTCAACCTCAGCGATGCCTCAAGCGGCTACAGGATTGATTTCCGCTCCAAGAAGTACTCGGTCTGCGTCACACAGGAGCTTATAGACCGCCTCGGCAAGCTGCACGTCAGCTACAGCTTCTCCAGAAGGCAAGGTCTGTAGCTGTCCCCTATCGGGACCGTCTTTCCGTTATCCATCTCCACCACGCCCCGGCTGAGATCACGCAAACAGAGCGTCCCTCTGCATAGGATATAAACTATCGTTCTGAAGAGGGACGCTGAGAGGGTTACGCCTGACGGCTCAGCGGCTGAGCTTGAATCCCGCGTCGATGCTCTTGGCCGACGAGAGGACTGACGAGAGGCTCTTGATGGTGGAGTTGTTGGTCTTGGAGGCGTAAGCGACCACCTTCTTGGCAAATTCGAGGAACTTCTCGCCGTTGAAGAGAAGTTCGCAGCCGTCTACAGTGGTGCTGACCGTGCCGTCAAGTTGGAGGTAAGTCAGAGCCTTCCCGAACTTGATGGTGACGGCGTTCCCGTCCTGAGTCCAGGTGCCGGGAAGGGAAATCTTTCCGAATTTCATCGTGAAGTTCCCGCCTTCTTCAAACACGAAAGTGGCCGCTCCGGCCTTGAGGCCGACCTTGGAGAATGCGTTGTCGATTTTGGTCTCTACCGTACTGAGGGCCGCGCTTCCTGCGGCGGAAGTCAGGACATTGTCGCTGCGGAGGGCGGTGCCGACGCCCTGATATGTCCAGGTCCCGGCCATCTCTGTGGTCGTGGCGGATGATACTACGCTTGAGGCTACGCTCTTGAGTGCATTAAGTATGTCGCTCTGTGCACTGAGGGACACTGTCATAAGAGACAGCGCCGCGATGATGATGATTCTTTTCATTGTATGAATGATATAAAGTAATTGCTACCAACCCTGGGCCGACACTGCGTGCTCCAGCCCGCCGGGGGTGACAAGTACCGTGCCGACTTCGGGACGGGCCAGATGACCGATGATGTCGAAGCCGTTGAATTCCTTGCGGAACTCCTCGTAGCGGCCTATCGGTACGACGAAGAGCAGCCGGAAGTCGTCTCCCCCGTTCATTGCAGCTGACACCGGGTCGATGTCGAGTTCTTTCCCGAGAGCGAAGCTGCCACCTTCGAAAGGAATCTTGTCGGCATATATCTTGACCCCCAGGCCGCTGTCTCTGGACAGCCTAAGAACGGCGTCCGAGAGTCCCCGCGAGACGAAATAAGAGAACGACGGCACCACCCCCGACTCTTCCGCCGTAGAGACGGTGTCAGGAGAGAGTTCCGGCTTCAGATATGCGGCAAGCAGCATCTTGTGCTTTTCGAGCTTGGCGACGCGGCGCTCCAGAGCCTGCTGGCCAATATATGCGGCACCGAGACTTCCTGACACGCAGACGAGGTCTTTGCTCCTGGCCTCCGGACGTTTGAGCCTTTTGGCCTCACCTGTCGCATTCAGGCTGACGGCAAGGCCGTTGCGCGACGGCACAAGGTCCAGGCCGAGGCCGCTGTAACCCTGTTCTTTCGCGGCCAGCACAACGCCGCTCCAGAACTCGCTTATCTGCTCGTAGTCAAGTTTGGCGGACACCCCAAGAGTCACGGAAAGGGTCCGCGGATGCGCGAGCGAGGCATACAATTCGCCGGTGACACCGATCACGCTCTTGTATCCCAGGTGTTTCAGTGGAAAGTAGACCAGATTGAAGTCTGTACCCTCCAGAAACAGGCGGGAAGCCGAGACTGGCACTCCCTCCGCGACGGGGATAAAACGCAGCGGCTCTCCGAAAGGAGCGTACCCGCTGCCCTCGAAGAGCTGCCGAATGGCCTCTACCCTGCCCAGTTCGGAAAATGTCCGCGCCATCAGAGATTCCTCAAGAGATTGTTGAGGTTGACCTTCCTGTCGATCAGCGCCCGGAGCTCCGCTACCGGCACCCGCTCCTGCCGCATCGTGTCGCGCTCGCGCACGGTGACGCAGTTGTCCGTGAGCGAGTCGTGGTCCACGGTGATGCAGTATGGCGTTCCGATGGCATCCTGACGGCGGTAACGCTTACCGATGGAGTCTTTCTCGTCGTACTGGCAGTTGAAGTCGTATTTAAGCTCGTTCATCACCTTCTGGGCAAATTCAGGCAGGCCGTCCTTCTTGACGAGCGGAAGCACCGCAGCCTTTACCGGGGCGAGCGGCGCAGGGAGGCTGAGGACGGTGCGGCTTTCGCCGTTCTCCAGAGTCTCGACCTTATATGAGTGGCTGAGCACGGCGAGGAACATACGGTCCACTCCGATGGAAGTCTCCACGCAGTAAGGCACATAGCTCTCGTTGGTCTCAGGGTCGAAGTACTGGAGCTTCTTGCCGGAGAGTTTCTGGTGGTTGCCAAGGTCGAAGTCGGTGCGGCTGTGGATGCCTTCGAGCTCCTTGAATCCGAACGGGAAGTTGAACTCGACGTCGGTGGCGGCGTTGGCGTAGTGGGCCAGCTTCTCGTGGTCGTGGAAGCGGTAGTTCTCCGCACCCATACCGAGGTTGACGTGCCACTTCATCCGGTTCTCCTTCCACTTCCTGAACCACTCCATCTCGGTGCCGGGACGGACGAAGAACTCCATCTCCATCTGCTCGAACTCCCTCATTCTGAATATGAACTGGCGGGCCACCACCTCGTTGCGGAAAGCCTTGCCGATCTGCGCGATGCCGAACGGTATCTTCATCCTGCCGGTCTTCTGCACGTTGATGTAGTCCACGAATATGCCCTGCGCCGTCTCCGGACGGAGATAAATCGTGCTGGAGTCGTCGCCGACGGAGCCGAACCGGGTGGAGAACATAAGGTTGAACTGCCGGACATCGGTCCAGTTCTTGGTGCCGCTGATAGGACATACTATGCCGCAGTCGAGAATAATCTGCTTGTATTCGGCGAGATCGTTGGCCTGCTCGGCTGCCACATAACGATTGTGAATCTGGTCATACTGAGCCTTTTCGCGAAGCACGTTCGGGTTGGTCTCGCGGAACTTCTCTTCGTCGAAAGAGTCGCCGAACTTCTTGCGGCCCTTCTCTACTTCCTTGTTGATTTTCTCCTCTATCTTGGCGAGATAGTCCTCGATGAGCACGTCGGCGCGGTATCTCTTCTTGGAGTCCTTGTTGTCGATAAGCGGGTCGTTGAACGCCGCCACGTGCCCCGACGCCACCCAGGTCTTGGGGTGCATAAAGATGCAGGCGTCGATGCCGACTATGTTCTCGTTGAGGCGGGTCATCGCGTTCCACCAGTACTGCTTGATGTTGTTCTTGAGTTCCACCCCCATCTGACCGTAGTCATATACGGCTGCCAGTCCGTCATATATGTCGCTTGACGGGAAGATGAACCCGTACTCCTTGCAGTGTGCGACAAGCACCTTGAATAATTCTTCCTGTGTCATATCTTTCGTTGGTGTTCTGTTTCCGTGACAATCGTGCAAATTTAACTATTTTCAGCCAAATATCTCCATCAGCGGCCCCATTACGAACTCCCTTTCGCGCATCTTGGGGTGGGGTATCTTAAGCTTGTCTTCATCGATGACGAGGTCACCATAGAGGAGGATGTCGATATCGATGAGGCGGTCGTGGTAGATTCGGCTTCCGTCGGGGGCGTATTCCACGCTCTCGCGGCGGCCCATCCTGCTCTCTATATCCTTGCAGAGACAGAGCAGCTCGCGGGGAGCGAGCGAACAGTCGTAGCAGACCGCGCAGTTGAGGAAATCTCCCCCCTCGAAACCCCAGGATTTTGATTCCACCACAGCGGAAAGAGCCGAATAATGCACCCCCAGACCCTCGTCGAGCAGCTTCAGGGCCTCTTCTATATTACGCCTGCGGTCGCCCATATTGGTACCGAGCGAGAGATATGCCTTAACTGTCTTCATCCTCCATCCGGGGGTCCATCCCGAGCGCCACCCTGGCCTCGTCGGAGAGCAGACTCTGATCCCAGGCCGGTTCGAACACGAGTTCTATCTCGCAGCCGCTGATGCCCGGAGTGTCTTCCACGACCCGCCTGACATCAGCCATCACCTCGTCCGCCATAGGACAGTTGGGGGCGGTGAAAGTCATCTTAATATAGGCCTTATGTTCTTTACTGATAGTAAGTTCATAAATCAGCCCGAGATCGTAGATATTGACCGGGATCTCCGGGTCATATACCTGCTTCAGCGCCAGCACCACATCTTCATAGAGCGGTGCAAGCGCCTTGACATCCTCCGGGGTCAGCACTTCGCTGTTGTTCGTTTCGCTCATTTCTGACAATTCTTTTGCGCGATGCCCTTGATGGTCTCAATCATCGACACAAGCCCGTTGGCCCGGGTCGGAGAGAGGTTCTCTTTTAGACCCAACTTCTCCACGAAGGAGAAATCGTCGCCCGCAATCTCTTCCGCAGTCCTCCCGGAATATACCGAAATCAGTAGCGAAATGATGCCCCTGGTGATTATAGCGTCGCTGTCCGCGCTGAACATAATCTTTCCGCCCTCCTCTCTGGCATCGAGCCAAACTCTTGACTGGCAACCTTTTATCAGTCTATCATCTATCTTTAAGGCTTCCGGGAACGCTTCAAGCGAATTGCCTAATTCTATAAGGTACTGATACTTGTCGAGCCAGTCGTCGTACATCGAAAACTCTTCGATGATTTCATCCTGAACTTCCTTTAATGTTTTCGTCATTTTTGCAGCATTTTGATCGCCCTGTCGAGCGACTTCATCAAATAACGGGCCTCGTCCACCGTATTGTACGGAGCGAAAGAGGCTCTGAGCATACCGGTAACCCCGAAACGGTCCATCAGAGGCTCGGCGCACATCTGCCCTGAACGCACTGCGATGCCCATCTTGTCGAGGATGAGCGCCAGGTCTTCGTGGTGGATGTGTTCCACGGAGAACGAAAAGAGCGGAACCTTCCCATATCCGTCGCCCGGCAGGCCGTAGAGGTGGAAGCGGGGGTCGGATGTGAGCGCATTAAGCATATAGTCAATGATTTCCGCTATATTTTGCTCAATTTCCGGAGAGCGCATAGCCTCGTTGATCTCGAGCGCCTGTACAAGGGTCGGAGCGCCGGAGATGTTCTGCGTTCCTGCCTCGAACTTCCGTGGCGGCGGCGCATAGCTGGTCCCGCTCCACTTTACGCTCTCTATCATCTCCCCTCCTCCCATATATGGAGGCATCTTTTCAAGCAGTTCACGCCTGCCGTAGAGTACCCCCGTACCGGGCGCGGCATATATCTTGTGTCCCGAGAACGCATAGAAGTCGCAGCCCAGACTGCGCACATCCACCCTGCTGTGGACTATCCCCTGCGCTCCATCGACAAGGATAGGGCAATCAACTGAGTGGCAGATATTTACAATCTCCTTGACGGGATTTACAAGCCCAAGGACATTGGAAATGTGAGTGATGCTCACGAGTTTCGTCCGGGGGTTGAGCAGGGACTTCAGTTCCGCGAGGTCGAGCCTTCCGTTATCATCGACGTGCAGTACTTTCAGCTTGGCTCCCCTGCGAGCGCACATCATTTGCCAAGGAACAATATTGGAGTGGTGCTCACACTCGGAGACTATGATTTCGTCACCCTCTCCCACAAAGGCCTCGCCGAAACTGAATGCGACAAGGTTGATCGAAGCAGTCGTGCCGGAGGTGAAAATCACCTCATCGCTGGAGGAAGCATTGATATATCTCGCCACGGCATACCTTGCGTGCTCATACTTGTCAGTGGCAAGAGCTGCGGTATGATGTACGGCGCGGTGGAGATTGGCGGTGTATTTCGTTGAGATTTCGTCCCATTCGCGCACTACCGACAGAGGCCTCAGCGCAGTCGCGGCGTTGTCCAGATAGACAAGCCGCCTGCCATAAACCTGACGCGAAAGCTGCGGGAACTCGTTTCTCAATTCTTCTATATCCATAGCGAGCGCAAAATTAGTAAATTAAAAAAAGAAATGATTATTTTTGACTTCGCTTTTCGGAAAATCACAGGATTATGATTGACTATATTTCAGGTAGACTCGCAGAACTCACCCCCACCTCGGCCGTGGTGGACAACGGCGGCATCGGCTATGCGCTTGAGATTTCTCTCCAGACCTACGACGCGCTCGACGGCAAGACGGAAGCAACCCTCTATATCCAGCGCCAGATCAACCAAAGGGACGGACAGGAGGTGGACTACGGCTTCGCGACCAAGGAGGAGCGGAACCTCTTCAGAAGCATCACGGGAGTATCCGGGATGGGGGCGGCGTCTGCGAGAATGATACTCTCCTCTCTCTCTCCGGACGAGCTCAACGAGGCTATACTTTCGGAAGACATCAACCGCCTGAAATCAATAAAGGGTATCGGGCTCAAGAGCGCGCAGCGTCTCGTGCTGGAGTTGAAAGACAAGATAGTCAAAGGCGGGAGCGCGAGCTTCGACACGCTTATCAAGGCGGAGTCCAACAAAAACGCTGACGAGGCCGCATCAGCTCTGCTCAACCTAGGATTCTCCAAACCTAACATCTCCAAGGCCATCCAGACCATCCTCCAGAACAAGCCGGGGGCAAGCCTCGAAGAAATCATCAAGACCGCGCTGAAGATGCTTTAGAAGCCGGTTCAACGACCGAAATAGACAAGAAGAACGGAGATATCGGATGGTGATACTCCGGAGATGCGCATCGCCTGGGCTATAGTGCGCGGAGAATACTTCTTAAGTTTCTGACGGCACTCTATCGAGAGTCCGGAGAGTCTGTCGAAATCAAACCCTTCAGGGATTTTAAGATCCTCAAGTTTGTGGAGTTTCTCCGCATTTCGTATTTCCCGGTCAATATAGCCGCTGTATTTTATTGAAATCTCCACACTTTCCATCACGTCTTCCCGAGACGTTCCACGTGGAACAATTTTTAATAACTCCGGAAACGTAACTTCGGGCCTTGTGGCAATATCCGAAATCTTGCGGGATTCCTTTATAAGGCTGGAACGATGCTCGGCAAGGAAAGGATTGGCAATATCGGGAGTGATGTTATTCCCCTCGCAATAAGACTTGAGGCTGTCCACCTCTTCATACTTCCGCATCATACCGGCGTAGCGTCCTTCGCTTGCGAGTCCGATCGCGTGTGAGAGTCCTGTAAGCCGGCGGTCGGCATTGTCCTGTCGCAGGAGAATTCTGAACTCCGCGCGAGAGGTGAACATCCTGTAAGGCTCATCTACTCCCTTGGTGACGAGGTCGTCAATAAGCACGCCGATATATGATTCGTCCCTGCCAAGCACGAAGGCTGGTTGGCCGTTGATTTTCAGATGAGCATTGATCCCGGCCATTATCCCCTGCCCCGCTGCCTCTTCATATCCTGTGGTCCCGTTGACTTGACCGGCAAGGAAAAGGTTCTCTATCGGCTTCGTCTCAAGGCTTGGCTTAAGCAGTGTAGGGTCGAAATAGTCGTACTCCACAGCATAAGCCGGACGGTAAATCTTGACCTTTTCAAGACCTTCGATCGAGTGGAGAGCATCCATCTGCACGGCGAGCGGAAGAGAGGAAGAGAAGCCCTGCAGATAATATTCGTTGGTCGAGCGCCCCTCCGGCTCAAGGAAAAGTTGATGCGCCGGATTGTCAGGGAAAACCCTCAACTTGTCTTCGATGCTCGGACAATACCTCGGACCCTTGCCGCTGATGAGTCCGGTAAAGAGCGGAGACTCGCTGAAGCCTGAGCGTAGTATATCGTGGACTTTCTCGTTGGTGTGCAGAATGAAGCAGGGCATCTGCTCCTGACCCGACTGGATGGTGGACGGGATGTCGAGAAACGAAAACCTCGAAGGCTTCCCGTCTCCGAACTGCTTGGGAAGGCGGGAAGTATCAACAGAAGAAATGTCGATTCGGGGAGGCGTCCCCGTCTTCATCCTTCCGGACACAAGTCCTCTCTCGACGAGCTGCGCGGTGAGACCTTCCGAGGACTTCTCCCCAATTCGTCCTCCGTTCATCACTGTCTGACCGATGAAGATTTTGCCGGAAAGGAAGGTTCCGGAGGTCAGAATAAGTGCTCGAGAGTGAAAAATTGCCCCTGTGGATGTATGTACGCCGCAGATTTTTGAATTCTCAAAGAGAAAAGAAGTCACAAAATCCGCGTAAATATCTAATTTAGAAGAAGTTTCAAGTATTCTTCTCCAGTTCAGCGAAAACTGCATTTTGTCGCACTGCGCCCGCGGACTCCACATCGCAGGGCCCTTGGACTTATTGAGCATACGGAACTGCAATGTGGAACTGTCAGTCACGAGTCCGGTATACCCTCCAAGAGCATCTATCTCTCTGACTATCTGCCCTTTGGCTATTCCTCCCACAGCAGGATTGCAGGACATCTTGGCGAAGAGAGTCATATCGCCGCTGATGAGCAGCACTGAAGAGCCAAGATTGGCGGCGGCCATTGCGGCCTCACATCCCGCGTGTCCCCCTCCGACAACGATTATGTCATATCGGACGCTCATACCTCAAGCGAGCGACGAAGTTCGAGATAATAATTCTCCTTGGCTCGCATCTGCGCGATGTCGCTTTCGCTGTGGTCATCATAGCCGATAAGATGCAGAAGACCGTGGACCATCACCCTGTTCAATTCATCCTCGAAGTCTGTGCCGTAGAATATTGAATTCTCACGAACGGAGTCAATGCTTATGAAAAGATCACCGCTCAAACTGTCTCCCTCACAATAGTCGAATGTTATTATGTCGGTAAAGTAGTAGTGCTGAAGATATTTCAGATTCAGCTCGAGTATATAAGGGTCAGAGCAGAAAATTATATCAATATCTCCAAGGCGCTTCATCTCGCTCCCGGCTACAATTTTCAACCATTTATTATTGAAGATTTTACGCTTCAGCTTGAATTGTATATCCTCGTTGAAATACCGTATCATATCAGGGCTTGACAGAGTAGTTTCTGAAATTTTTGCAAATCTACTATTTAAATCAAAAAATTAGAAATGAATTGGAAATGAGTTTAAAGTTTTTTATCTTTGGAGCGCAAATGGAATATTTAAAGAAACTGATAAAATGGAAGTAAAGAAATCACCGAAAGCCGATCTCAACAACAGGAAACTGCTGTTTATCGAGATTGGTTTTGTAATCTCTCTTCTATGTGTATTCGCTGCCTTCGAGTGGACAAGCACAGAGACGCAGGAGTCAGTCTTCGTGGCTGAAAACATAGAAGTAGCCGAGGAGGAAATCATCCCTATCACACAGGAGACCCCTCCACCTCCACCGGAAGTGCCTAAGACGGTATTCCTCTCCGACCAGATTGACATCGTCGATGATGACATCCAGGTGGAGGACAATATTCTCAACCTTGAGGACGACAGCAACCTCGGAGTCGAGATTATGGACTACGTGGAGGAAGTGCAGGAGGAAGTGATTGAAGAGGAAGCCATTCCTTTCCAGATTGTAGAGGTGAGGCCTACCTTCCAGGGCGGAGATGCCAATACATTCTCAAAATGGGTCGCAGCTAACCTCGTCTACCCTGAGATAGCCAAGGAGAACGGCGTAAGCGGACGTGTAATGCTTCAGTTCACCATCAATCCAAACGGCAAGGTTTCGGATGTAAAGGTACTCAGAGGAGTTGACGCGTCGCTTGACAAGGAGGCCGTCCGCGTCGTATCCAGCTCACCTAAGTGGGAGCCGGGCCGTCAGAGAGACCGTGCAGTCAAGGTAACCTACACCTTCCCTGTTATCTTCCAGTTGAGATAATCTTCTGAAACACAATATAAAGGCTGTTCCGAACAAGGACAGCCTTTTTTTTGGCGTTTTTTGGTATTTTTGCAAGGAAAAATCACGTTATGGACAATAATACACAGCAAAAGGCCGTATTTGTCGGCATTATAAAGCAGGGAGACGATGAACGCAAGGTAAATGAATACCTTGAGGAGTTGGAATTCCTTGCTGAGACCGCCGGTGCCGTAGGCGACCGCAAATTCGTCCAAAGGCTCGACAAGCCGGAGAAATCCACATATATAAGAAGCGGTAAACTCGACGAGATATCCCAGTACTGTGAGGATAACTGCATCAGCTATGTGATTTTTGATGATGAACTTACGGGTATGCAGCAGCGCAATGTCGAGAAAGTCATCAAGACTGCTGCGGTAATAGACAGGACGAGCCTGATACTCGAAATCTTCTCCCAGCGGGCCAAGACCGCCTATGCCAAGATGCAGGTGGAACTGGCCAGATACAACTATATGCTGCCTCGACTCGCAGGTATGTGGACCCATCTGGAAAGGCAGAGAGGAGGGGTAGGAATGCGTGGCGGAATGGGAGAGACGCAGATAGAAATAGACCGCCGCATAGTCCGCGAAAGGATAGCCAGATTAAAAGAGCAGCTTAAAAAGGTTGACCGGCAGATGGCTACGCAGCGCGGCAACAGAGGGCAGCTGGTAAGGCTCTCGCTTGTAGGTTACACCAATGTGGGCAAATCCACTCTTATGAACCTGCTCGCAAAGTCCGACGTATTCGCCGAGAACAAACTCTTCGCAACGCTCGACACCACCGTGCGCAAGGTCGTAATAGGCAATGTCCCGTTCCTACTGAGCGACACAGTAGGATTTATCCGTAAACTCCCTACACAACTCATAGAAGCCTTTAAAAGCACTCTGGACGAGGTGCGTGAGGCGGATGTGCTGATACACGTTGTAGACGTGTCACACCCGGAATACAGGGAGCAGATTGAAGTGGTGGAGAAGACTCTCAAAGATATATCCGCGTCAGACAAACCGGTCTACCTGGTGTTCAACAAGACGGACGCCTACACTTATGAGCCATATGACGAATTCTCGCTCTCGCCGAAGTCCGAGAGTAACCTTACTCTCGATGAAGTGAAAAACGAGTGGATAAAAGATAAAAAGATACCTTGCATATTCATCTCGGCACTCAAGAAAGAGGGTATCGAGAAACTCAAGGACGACATCTACAAGATGGTGGCTGAAATCCACGCGGGACGCTACCCTTTCAATAACTTCCTGTGGTAATAATATAAATGCCGGCTGATTGCTCAACCGGCATTTATTATTGAATCACAATAATTTAGTCTGAGAACTTAGCCTTAAGGAACTCCCTGTTGAGTCGGGCGATGTGAGAGACGGTGATACCCTTTGGACACTCCAGCTCGCAGGCGCGGGTGTTGGTGCAGTTGCCGAAACCGAGTTCGTCCATCTTGGCGACCATAGCTTTCGCCCTCTTGGCGGCCTCAGGACGACCCTGAGGAAGCAGAGCGAGAGAGCTTACCCTTGCCGCCACGAAAAGCATAGCGGAGCCGTTCTTGCAGGTCGCTACGCAAGCCCCGCAACCCACGCAGGCCGCAGCATCCATACTCTCCTCAGCCTTGTCGTGAGGAATGAGTATATTGTTGGCATCCTGTGCCGCACCGGTACGCACGGAAATAAACCCGCCTGCCTGAAGAATCTTGTCGAAAGCCCTGCGGTCCACCACGAGATCCTTAATAACCGGGAAAGCTGCGCTCCTCCACGGCTCCACGGTGATTGTTGCCCCGTCCTTGAAATGTCTCATAAAGAGCTGACAGGTGGTCACTTGGTCATCAGGACCGTGGGCACGGCCGTCGATATAGAGAGAGCAGGCGCCGCATATACCCTCGCGGCAGTCGTGGTCGAAAGACACCGGACCGCTGCTCTTGCAGCCTCTCTCCACAGCCACGGGATCGCTGCCCTCGCGGATAAGCTGTTCGTTGAGTATATCGAGCATCTCAAGGAAAGAAGCGTCCTCCTCTATGCCTGAGATATGGTATGTTTCAAAATGGCCTTTTGCCTTGGCGTTCTTCTGACGCCATATCTTTAAATTGAATTCCATCTCGTTTAGTCTTTGTAGTTTCGTGTCGCAACCTTGATGAACTCATACTTCAGAGGCTCCTTATGGAGTTCAGGCTCAACGTCTTCACCTTTATACTCCCAGGCTGCCACATACATAAAGCGTTCATCGTCCCGCTTAGCCTCGCCGTCCTCGGTCTGGCTCTCCACACGGAAGTGACCTCCGCAGGACTCCTTGCGGTTGAGCGCGTCGCGGGCCATAAGCTCGCCTATTTCAAAGAAGTCTTCAAGCCTCAGAGCCTTCTCAAGCTCCTGGTTGAACTCGTACTGGCTTCCAGGGACTTTGACATTCTGATAGAAAACCTTCTTAAGCTCGCCTATTTCCTTTATCGCCTTCTTGAGTCCTTCCTCTTCGCGGGCCATACCTACATATTCCCACATAATATGGCCGAGCTTCTTATGGATGGAATCCACGGTCTGAGTACCATTGATGGCGAAAAGTTTGTCAATTCGCGCCTGCACGGCCTTTTCAGCATCGATAAACTCTTTGGTATTGACATCCGTCTTAGGCTCTGCGAACTTCTTTGACAGATAGTCGCCGATGGTGACAGGCAGGATGAAATATCCGTCAGCAAGCCCCTGCATAAGGGCGGACGCTCCGAGACGGTTGCCGCCGTGGTCGGAGAAATTGGCTTCGCCGATTGCGAAAAGTCCAGGAACGGTGGTCTGGAGGTCATAGTCGACCCAGATACCGCCCATCGTGTAGTGAATTGCCGGATATATCATCATAGGCTCCTTCCAAGGGGAGGAGGCCGTTATCTTCTCATACATCTCGAAGAGGTTGCCGTAGCGCTCCGCAACTCTCTTGTGGCCGAGTCGCTGGATGGAGTCGGCGAAGTCGAGGAACACTGCCTTACCGGTCTCGTTGACTCCGTAACCGGCGTCGCACCTCTCCTTGGCGGCGCGGGAAGCCACGTCGCGCGGCACGAGGTTTCCAAATGCCGGATAGCGGCGCTCAAGATAGTAGTCGCGGTCCTCTTCCGCTATCTGCGAAGGCATAATCTCGCCTTTGCGGAGCTTAAGCACATCTTCTATTTTCTTAGGTACCCAGATGCGCCCGTCATTACGCAGGGACTCGCTCATAAGGGTGAGTTTACACTGCTGCTCGCCGTGTACCGGGATGCAGGTAGGATGTATCTGTGCGAAGCAAGGGTTTGCGAAGTATGCTCCCTTCTTGTAGCACTGGAGAGCCGCTGAGCCGTTGCTGTTCATCGCGTTAGTGGAGAGGAAATAGGTGTTGCCGTAGCCGCCGGTGGCTATAACCACGGCGTGAGCACCGAACCTCTCGAGCTGTCCGGTCACGAGGTTGCGGGCTATTATTCCCTTGGCCTGACCGTTGACAAGCACCACATCAAGCATTTCGTGACGAGGATAGGACTTAACCGTGCCGGCTGCAATCTCTTTATTGAGAGAAGCATACGCGCCGAGCAGCAGCTGCTGTCCGGTTTGCCCGCGGGCGTAGAAGGTACGGCTTACCTGCACGCCGCCGAACGAGCGGTTGGCAAGATATCCGCCGTATTCGCGAGCGAACGGGATACCCTGCGCCACACACTGGTCGATGATGGCTGCGCTCACTTCGGCCAGACGATATACATTAGCCTCTCGGCTGCGGTAGTCGCCGCCCTTGATGGTGTCATAGAACAGACGGTAGACGGAATCGTTGTCGTTCTGATAGTTCTTGGCAGCGTTGATACCTCCCTGTGCGGCGATGGAGTGTGCGCGGCGAGGCGAATCGCTGATGCAGAAGATCTTGACATTGTAGCCGAGTTCACCGAGGGAAGCAGCTGCAGATGCACCGCCGAGTCCGGTACCTACCACAATGATTTCAAGCTTTCTTTTGTTGTTGGGACTCACGAGGTGGATTTCAGACTTGCGCTTGGTCCATTTGTTTTCGAGCGGTCCTTCCGGAATTTTAGAAATTAACTTGTCAGACATTGTAATTATAGTATATTGTTATCTTTACCCGAATAATGTGGCACTTTCGCTCTCCGAAGGGCGCTCAAGGGAGAGATGCCGGTACGAGAGGTCTGTGGCAATCCTGCCCCTCTGGGTGCGCACGATGAAACCCTCCTTGATGAGGAAAGGCTCGTATACTTCCTCATAGGTACCCTGATCCTCCCCTATCGCCGTGGCTATGGTATTTGCACCCACCGGACCTCCCTTGAAGGTGCTGATGATGGTGCGGAGTATCCTGTTGTCAACCGAATCCAGCCCGCGTGTGTCTATCTTGAGCTTGTCCAGCGCAAACTTCGCTATTCCGAGGTCTATATGCCCGTCACCCTCCACCTGGGCGAAGTCCCTCACCCTGCGGAGCAGAGAATTGGCTATA
Source organism: Acetatifactor sp. (assembly GCA_963643555.1). Taxonomy (GTDB): domain Bacteria; phylum Bacteroidota; class Bacteroidia; order Bacteroidales; family UBA932; genus Cryptobacteroides. The sequence goes on along the minus strand of CAVILJ010000007.1, from coordinate 8,271 downwards.
CGAGGCGTGCCCCGGCTGCGGAGGGCTATCTCTGTAGCGGCCTCATCTTCTATATCCACCTTGAGTATGCCTGCGCTGCGCCTTACGATGCGCACGAGGTCTGAAGTGTCGTAGTACTCAAGCCCGCAGTTGATGCCGAAACGCGCCCTCAGAGGAGCCGTCAGCAGGCCGGCGCGCGTAGTGGCCCCTACAAGGGTGAAAGGATTGAGGGAAATCCTCACGGACCGCGCTCCCGGCCCCTTGTCTATCATTATGTCTATCACGAAATCCTCCATCGCGGAGTAAAGGTATTCCTCCACCTCGGGAGAGAGCCTGTGAATCTCGTCTATAAACAGCACGTCACCCGTGTCGAGCGAAGTCAGCAGACCGGCAAGGTCGCCCGGTCGGTCGAGTACCGGACCGGAGGTAATCTTTATATTTACCCCCATCTCGTTGGCTATGATGTGCGCGAGGGTAGTCTTGCCGAGCCCCGGCGGGCCGTGGAAGAGAGTGTGGTCGAGGGACTCCCCTCTCATCTTCGCCGCCTTGATGTACACCCGCAGATTGGACACGATTTCACCCTGCCCGGTGAAATCTTCCAGTTCGTGAGGCCTGATAATTCCTTCTAAATCCTTATCTTTGCCCTCGCTTGTGTTGTGCGGGTCAAAATCTGACATCTCGGATAATCAATACAGGATACAAATATAGTTCTTTTATTTATAAAAATTGATGATTATTATTCCTTGTTGAAATTGTTGATAACTTAGTTAAATTTTTAATTCTCAATTTTTTAAATAGAAGTGAAAAAGTTGAAAAGTATGTTGAAACACTGTGTCGTAAACTGTTGATAACTTAATGACGGAAGATTTCAACATTAAGGTGGATATTTATCAACAGGGTTATCAACAGCTTTTCAACAGGAAAAAGGCATTTGATGTTGATAAGTTCAAAATCCTGCAAAAAACTTAAGGAACTCCTTAAGTCGGGGATAAAAACTGTATATTGCCGCGGACTTTTCCTGTCCGCGCGCTGGTTCGTGCTTTCCTCTGTGGCGGACAAAGGAGTACATTTCATAATTCTCCCTAATAAGGAATCTGCTGAATACTGCGCCTCCGACCTCTACGGTTTAATAGATGGCGACAGGGTTTTCTTCCTCCCGGAGTCCGGAAAGAGCGTCGAGCGGAGCAACTACAAGTCTTCTCTCGCAGTCCAGAGGACCGCAGCCATAGGTGAAATGATTTACGCTGAAGACTCCGGACTTAAACTTATAGTCTCCTATCCGGAGGCTCTAAAAGAACTCGTCCCGCCCATTACAGCCATCTCCGACTCCCTGCTGAGCATATCAAAGGGAGACGATATATCCCACGATAAGATAGTGGAAATACTATCATCCAGAGGTTTCGAGCGCACGGATTTCGTCTCCGCTCCCGGGCAATATGCGATAAGGGGATCGCTCGTGGACATATTCTCTTATTCTTTCAACCGGCCTTACCGTATTTCGTTCTGGGGTGACGAGGTAGAGAGAATCAGCACTTTCGACTGCAACACCCAACTCTCCGTCGGTGAGGTGGACAAGGCGGAAATAGTTTCAGATACTTTGGCGTCAGAAGCCTCCGGCGGGCAGAATATACTCGAACTATTGCCTCCGGACAGCACTCTGTGGCTGGACTCTTCAGATATGTATTCTTCGGAAGAGTTCTTCCGGCTCATCTCCAACTTCCGCCGGGTATTCATCGACACTCCCCTCTCCGCGCAGACCGAGGACTTCATCCAGTTCAGCATCAGTCCGCAGCCTTCGTTCAATAAGAACTTCGAAATACTTACCGAGGATATACGAGGCCGCATCGAAAACGGATATAAAGTATATATATTCTGTGACAAGGAGTCCCAACTCGAGAGGATAAAGTCAATACTTTCACAGAACGGAGGACTTATTCCCGAATTCATAAGGGGGAAGAATATACACAACGGATTTATAGATGCCGAGGATAAAGTATGCTGCTACACCGACCACGAGATATTCGACCGTTTCCAGAGAGTCAGCCTGCGCCGGAGCGTGGAGAAGAGCGAACAACTTACCATCAACGACCTCAACTCTTTCAATATAGGTGATTATGTGGTACATATAGACCACGGAGTCGGAGTGTTCGGCGGTCTGGTCAGGATAAGGGACGACAGGGGCAGGATGCGAGAAGTCGTGAAAATCACCTATAAGGACGGAGATGTGGTGTTCGTGTCCGTGCACTCCCTTAACAAAATATCCCGTTTCCGCTCGCGCGATGGGGAGCCGCCGCGCATCAACAAGCTCGGTTCCAAGACCTGGGGGGCGCTGAAGATCAGCGCAAAGTCCAAGGTTAAGGATATAGCCAAGCAGCTCATACAGCTCTACGCAAAACGTCGCGCATCCAAGGGCTTCGCATTCTCCGCCGACACTTATCTCCAGCAGGAGCTCGAATCTTCGTTTATGTTCGAGGATACTCCAGATCAGGAACTTGCGACCTCCGCAGTCAAGCGGGATATGGAGGATGACTGCCCGATGGACAGGCTCGTCTGCGGCGACGTAGGCTTCGGAAAAACCGAGATAGCGATACGCGCGGCGTTCAAGGCCGTGACAGACAGCAAGCAGGTGGCGGTGCTAGTGCCCACCACCATACTCTCGCTCCAGCACTACAACACTTTCAGGCAGAGACTCCAGAACCTGCCGTGCAATATAGATTATGTAAGCCGTCTGCGCAGCGCCAAGGACATCTCCGACATCAAGCGCCGTCTCGCCGCAGGGCAGATTGATGTGCTGATAGGCACCCATAAGATACTCGGCAAGGAGTTTGTGTTCAAGGACTTGGGTCTGCTTATAATAGACGAGGAGCAGAAGTTCGGAGTATCCGCCAAGGAGAAACTCCGCGAGATGAGGGCATCGGTCGACACCCTCACCCTCACCGCCACGCCTATCCCGCGCACACTGCAGTTCTCCCTGCTCGGCGCGAGGGATCTCAGCATAATAAATACTCCCCCGCCCAACAGGATACCCGTGCAGACGGAAATCATCCTATTCGACGAGAATGAGATACGCAGCATAATCAACTACGAGCTCAACCGCGGCGGACAGATATTCTTCCTCCACAACAAGGTGGAGGAGCTTCCGTCGATATACGAGATACTCCACCGTCTCGTGCCGGATATGAAGATTTGCGTCGCCCACGGACAGATGGAAGCGGGGAAACTCGAGAACATAATGCTGGACTTCATCCGCGGGGACTACGATATGCTGCTCTGCACCACCATCATAGAGAACGGACTCGACATCCCGAACGCCAACACCATCATCATCAATCAGGCGCAGAACTTCGGTCTGAGCGACCTGCATCAGCTGCGGGGCAGGGTGGGGCGCTCCAACAAGAAGGCGTTCTGCTACCTGATAGTCCCTCCGCTGGTCAGCATCACCGACGATGCGCGCCGCCGGCTCAAGGCGATAGAGGAGTTCTCCGACCTCGGCAGCGGGTTCAACATAGCTATGCAGGACCTGGACATCCGAGGCGCGGGCAACCTGCTCGGAGCGGAGCAGAGCGGTTTCATCACCGAGATGGGATTCGAAACATATCAGAAGATACTCGCGGAAGCGATGGAGGAGCTCGGGGTGGAGACCGGCATAGAAGTGCGCAGCGAGAGGAGCGCATTCGTCACCGAATGTACGATAGAGACCGACCAGCCGGCACTTATCCCGGATGAATACATAGGTATAACCGCTGAGAAGATAAGGATTTACCGCGATATCGACTCTATGTCATCCGACAAGGAGATAGACAATTACGCCAAACGGCTCGAAGACCGTTTCGGCTCTCTTCCGGAGGAAGTCCGCAACCTTTTCCTCGTGGTGAAGATACGCAACCGCGGCGCGGCCCTCGGATTTGAGAAAGTTATCATCAAGAACGGAATATTGATAGCGTTCTTCGTGTCCAACCCTATGTCGGCCTACTACAAGTCTCCGGTATTCGAGAAAGTACTCTCGAGGCTCGGCGAATTGCAGGGCAGGGCGGAGATGAAGCAGAGCGACGGCAAACTCAAGATAGTTGCCCGCAACATAGCTTCGCTTGCCGCGGCCTTCAAGATATTGAATACGCTGAGTTGAGCGTTATTCGGAAATAATAACTAAATTTGTAGGCTTCGCGCGTATAGTCAGGTATGTCCAATCTTCTGGTGATTACGGGAAATACGGCTCTCAAGGCGGCTTGGTCTGATGGCACAACCATCGGAAAGACTTTCCGTTACCAAGGGGAGAAGATGCTCGACTATCTTCTGACCCTGACAGAGAAGGACAAGCCTGAGGTACTCACCATAGCCTCGGTGTCCGGCGTGCTGCCGGAGGAGGAGGCCATCCTGCGCAATGAGTGCTCCCACCTGATCATTCTCGACAAAGAGCACACACACTACCTTCTCAAGAACGATTTCCCGGAATACCTCACCTGTGACCGGGCGGCCGGGCTCGTGGCGGCAAGGTTTCTCTTCAAGGGGAAGAACTGCACCGTATTCGACTTCGGGACCACCCTGACCATAGATTTTCTGGGCGCGGACGGCAGGTATATGGGGGGCAACATCTCCCCGGGATGCCGTACCAGATTCAAGGCTCTCAACCGTTATTCCAAAAATCTTCCCCTCGTCGACACCCCCGACAGGATAACCCCGGAGGGAGGGTCGCTTGTCTCCTCGATGGAGGCGGGGGTGGTTTTAGGCATAATGTTTGAAATAGAGGGATACATCAGGTCTCGTCAGGACAATATTGTGATTTTTACGGGTGGAGACGCGATTTATTTTGCCAAGAAAATGAAAAGTTCCATCTTTGTGGTTTGCAATCTTGAACTGATGGGCTTGGCCATTATCACTGAAGATTATGTCAGCAAGAATATCAAATAGGCTTCTATCGCTTTCGGCTCTTCTGCTGTGTACCTCCTTTGCCGCGCAAGGGCAGGCCAACAGCGGTTATTCTCCATACTCCATCTTCGGAGTGGGAGACCTCAGCCGTCAGGGTACCGCCTACAACAGGACGATGGGAGGTGTGGGAGTGGCCACGAGGAGCAACAGGTTCATCAACATAGTGAACCCCGCCGCGGTCACCGCGAGAGATTCGCTGGCATTTATGGCCGACTTCTCAATATACGGCGACAACAAGGTTTTTGCGCAGGATGGGGTCAAGTCAGTCAACAACACATTCAATATCAATGACTGCGCCATATCGTTTCCGCTGTGGAGCACCTCCGCGATGATGCTCGGCATCTCGCCTTACAGCGACACGGGATTCGGCTATTCGTTCAACTACACCGACCCGGAAGTGATAGGCAGGACGGGCAATATCTCCTACAGCGCCTCGGGCAGCGGAAGCATCTACAAGTTCTTCACCGCCGCCGGGATCACCCTCTGGGACAGACTGTCTCTGGGAGCCGAGTTCGACTACTACTTCGGCAACCTCGGCAAAAGTTTCTCGACAACGCTCACCGACAACTCCTACAACAGCATCTCCAGCAGCACATCCTTGCAGGCTAATGCGATAGGAGGGAAGTTCGGGGTTCAGTACGAGCAGCGTCTCGGCTCGAAATACAAGCTCATCGTGGGCGCGACATACTCCACCGGAGCCACCCTGAAGGGCTATTACGAAGAGCTTGCGCTCTCCGGAAGTTCCGCGGCGGTCGATACTCTCTACCACAGGTCCGACACCCTCGCCCGCAGCAGAAACGTCAGGCTGGCCTCCGAGATAGGTCTGGGAGTGTCGCTGCGGTATGCTGATAAATGGATGGTCGCCCTGGACTACACCAGGTCCGACTGGAGAAACTCCGGCATAGAGCACGTCAGCGGATTCACCACCTCCTCCTCGCCTTTCGCCACCTCGCTGTCGGAGGCCTACAGGGTCGGATTTGAGTTGGTTCCGAACAGGAACGACATCCGCTACTATTTCAACAACGTCACCTACCGCGCCGGCGCATACTACAAGAAGGAGAATTTTCTGCTCAACGGGAAGCAGATTTCTTCGACGGGCGTCACGCTCGGCGTGACTCTTCCAATATACAGATGGTACAACGGGCTCACCCTAGGAGTGGAGCTAGGGCAGAGGGGTTCTCTATCTGACGGACTGATCAGGGAGCGATACTTCAACTTCTCCATCGGGGTGAACATCTTCGACATCTGGTTCCAGCAGCCGCATTACGAATAATCAAATCAACTTGCTATAATGAAAAGAATAACACTTGCTATCGTATTTGTCGCCGCGCTTGCACTGTGCGGCCAGGATGTATTCGCCCAGGGAAAGTGGGGCGCGGACAGTGCTGAATGCATCAAGTATATGTCCTACTACAAGGAATACTACAAGCAGAAGGCCTATGACGAGGCTCTTCCGAACTGGAGAAAGGCCTACTCCCTCTGCCCTGCGACCGCCAGCCAGAATATGCTCATCGACGGCACTTCACTCCTGCGCAGGCTGATATCCAAGAACGCGTCCAACGCAGCCTACAGGGATGCCCTCGTGGACTCCCTCCTCACGCTGCACGACATCCGCGCCGAGTACTATCCAAAGTATGCGGTGACCGCCCTCAACAACAAAGGCCTCGATATGAACAACTATATCAAGTCCGACCCGCAGAAGCTCTATGACGGCTACGAGGGCATCATCGCCGGCAACAAGGAGCAGACAAAGGTGCAGATATTCCTCTTCGACCTGCAGGCGGCCATCGACCTCTACCAGTCTGGCTCTCTCGATGCGGAGAAGGTGATAGACATCTACCAGAGGAACAACGACCTGGTGGAGAAGGCGCCGGTGAGGAACGATATCGAGGGCGAGCAGAACAACAATGTCAAGAGCGATATGGGCAACCTCTTCGCGGCCAGCAAGGTTGCGAGCTGCGACCACCTGCTCAAGATCTACACTCCTCGCTATGAGGCGGATCCGGACAACCTCGACCTTGCCACCAGCATCGTCAGGACGATGAGCCTCGCCGAGGACTGCACCGACAACGACCTCTTCCTCAAGGCCGTCACCACGATGAACAGGATTAACCCTTCAGCCAACTCCGCATACTACCTCTACAAGTTGCATTCATCCAAGGGCAACACCAACGAGGCCATCGTATATATGGAGGAGGCTATCAGAAGCGAGGACTCCGACGCCAAGACCGACACCGAGTGGACATACGAACTCGCCACGTTCTGCTTCAAGAGCGGACTCAACGCCAAGGCGGTGGAGCTCGCAAGCAATGTGGCGGCACACTCCGAGGAGCTCGCCGGCAAGGCATACTTCCTGATCGGCACCATCTGGGCTTCAACGCGCTGTGGCGGCGATGAGATTTCGAGCCGCGCACCGTTCTGGGTGGCCTGTGACTATATGACCAAGGCCAAGAACGCCGACTCCACTCTTGCGGAAGCCGCTTCCGAGCACATCAGACAGTACAGCACCTACTTCCCGCAGGCAGCCGAGGCGTTTATGTACGACATCACCAACGGCCAGTCCTACACCGTCGTGTGCGGCGGTCTGAGGGCCACCACGACCGTGCGTACCACCAAGTAAGGTTTGACACAAAAGCCGAATATCACAAAGATGCTGGCAATCACGGCCGTGGTTGCCAGTTCTTTCGTTTCCTGCGGCAAGTCTCTCGGAGAGGCGGAGAAGCTCAATCTCGACGAGACTCCGGTGCAGAAGGTGGAGGACGTGTTCGCCGTGCAGAGCAAGAACGGGGAGATGGAGATGCGCCTGGAAGCCGGGGTGATGGAGCGCTACAGCAGAGACGGCAACGGAAGGGACTATTTCCCGAAGGGGATATCCGTATTCAGCTATACCGAGGAAGGGCTTCTAGAGTCGGTGATAGTGGCGGACGAGGCGGAACACCTCATCCCTGCGTCCGGAGACGAGGTGTGGAAAGCCTACGGCAATGTCATACTCCACAATGTCATCAAACAGGAGACGATGGAGACGGACACCATATTCTGGGACAGCGGCAAGAAGGAGATCTACACCGACTGCTATGTCAAGATGTATTCCCGCGACGCCTTCGCGCAGGGCTACGGGATGCGCTCCGACGACCGTATGCGCAACTCCAAGCTGTTCAAGCCTTTCAATAATTTCGTGCTGGTAGAGCGTGATACTACGGCTGTAATAATTGATTCTGTGAATTTTATTGGACCGTTTCCAAAAAAATAGTTAAATTCGCAGCCCTATTGGAAAATTTTAAACTATAGCTATAAAATGGCGGTACTTGAAAAAATACGCGTTAAGTTCGGCCTCGTGATATCAATCATCATCGCGCTGGCCCTTCT
>CAVILJ010000006.1:0-51579 GCA_963643555.1 Acetatifactor sp. | reverse complement strand
TACGCTTCCTGCGCCACATCGAGCGCAACTCCGTGCTGCTCTTTATGATAAGCGTGGAGGAGGACGACATTGCAAAGGGATACAAAACTCTGCTGAACGAACTCAAAATGTACAATCCGGAGCTTCTGAGCAAGCGCAGGATCCTCGCTGTCACGAAGTGCGACCTGATCGACTCCGAGATAGAGGCGCAGCTCAGAAAGCAGCTCCCGAAGGGTGTGCCGTATGCATTCATCTCCTCCAGCACAGGAGAAGGACTTGACAAACTCAAAGACGAATTATGGAAAGCATTGCAAGAATAGCGCTCCTCGAAACTCTGGAGCAGGCCGACAAGACGGCGACACTGGCTATCAACTCGCTGCACGCCCCGCTGAGCGACTCGATATGGATGGTATTCTCCGACAAGGAGATATGGTATCCGCTCTACTTCATCGTGCTGGTGCTGCTCTTCGTCCGGCTCGGCTGGAAGAAGGCGCTTTTGGCGACCCTCGCCTGCATTCTCACCATAGTCGCCTGCGACCAGTTCGCCAACTTCACAAAGGAATTCTTCGCCCGCTTCCGTCCCTGCTGGGACGAGTATATGACGTCCCACGGCCTGCATATGCTTGAAGGTAAGGGCAACCACTACGGCTTCTATTCCGCACACGCGGCCAACGCCATCGGCTTTGCGGTATGCTCAAGTCAGGTCTTCAAAAACGCCCGCAAAGTCAGTCCCGTCACGCACTGGAGCTACTTCGGCTTCATTCTTGCCTGGGCCCTGCTGGTGGGGATAAGCCGGATCTTCGTCGGGAAGCACTTCCTCGGAGACGTGCTGGTGGGCTTTGCCGTGGGCTCGCTCTTCGCCTGGTGCATCGCCCGTCTCGCAAGGCTCGCTATAGTAAGGCTGAAGCTGAGATAACGTTTATCTTCTGACCAGTAACTTCCAAAGTTACAGGCACTCTGCCCTCGATCTCGCCGTCCAGCTCGATGATGTCGGCGGAGTATTTGTTCATCGGCATCACCTGTAGCGTGCGGCACTTGCCGCTGAGGATATATTTGGACTCGTTGACGTTGCCCTGATATAGCTTCGGTATCTCGCGCACCACATAGGCAAGCGGCATCTTCGGGACGATGGCGTAGTCAAGCATCCCGTCATCGGGGTCGGCCAGAGGCACCTGCCTCATCCCGCCGCCGGAATACCTGCCGTTGCCGAACGCGACGGAGAAGCAGGGGCCGGAGAAGACGACCGCTCCATCAGCCACAAGACAGAGGTCTATCGGCTTGATGTTGAATATGGTATAACGAAGGGCCGCGAGATATATCAGCCTGCCGCGCTTGCCGCTCTCTTTCTGCGAATTGACCCTCTGGCAAACGTGCGAGTCGAAGCCGACCCCGCCGATGTTGGCCATATATGAGACTTTATGGCCATCACAGGTGACCTTGATGACGTCCATCTTCACCGTGTTTCCCCGGCGGATGAGGTCCACCGCGTCACAGGTGTCGCAAGGGACGCCGAATGACTTGATCCAGTCGTTGCCGGAGCCTATGGGAACGACCCCTATGGTAAACTTTTCCGTGGAGACATTATGCTCCGAGCACCAGGCGCAGATGCCGTTGAACATCTCGTGCAGGGAGCCGTCGCCGCCGACTGCGAATATCTTGCGGTAGCCCTCGTCCGCAGCGGAATATGCAAGCGCGGTGGCGTGCTGTCTGTGGTCGGTGAGGGCCGTGACGAAAGGGACTCCGGCCCTTTCCAGCCTGCGCTCGGCAGGCAGCCATTCGTACATCGTCTTGCCGGATCCGGCGCGCGGATTGACTATGAAATAACAGTCGGTTTTTGTTTCGGACATACTGCAAAAGTAGGAATAAATTATTACTTTTGTATTCTTCGACAATACGAATATGGGAAAAGTCATAGCAATAGCGAACCAGAAAGGTGGGGTGGGCAAGACCACAACCGCCATCAACCTTGCCGCGTCGCTCGCGGTCCTGGAGAAGCGCGTCCTCATCATCGACGCAGACCCTCAGGCCAATACGACCTCCGGTCTCAACTTCTCTCCGGACAACGACGAGCAGCGCACCCTCTACGAGGTGATGATAGGCAAGATTGACATCGCGGACGCGCTGATACAGACCGAAATCGAGCGCCTGCATATGATCCCGTCTCATATCAACCTTGTCGGAGCGGAAGTCGAGCTGCTCAAGCTTGAGCACAGGGAGTCCGTACTCAAGGACGCGCTCGCCCCGATCAGGGACAACTACGACTACATCATCATCGACTGCTCCCCGTCACTCGGGCTGATCACCATCAACTCGCTGACTGCGGCTGACTCGGTGATGATCCCGGTGCAGCCGGAGTTCTTCGCGCTGGAGGGCCTGGGAAAGCTTCTCCAGACTATACGGCTCGTGCAGGGCGGGTACAACCCGGACTTGTCCATCGAGGGCTTCGTCGTGACGATGTACGACGGACGCACCAAGGTCCACAACCAGGTGCTCGCCGAACTCCGGGGGCACTTCCGCGAGATGGTGTTCAAGACCGTGATACAGCGCAACATACGCCTAAGCGAAGCGCCCTCGCACGGCAAGCCGATCATCCTCTACGACATTATGTGCAACGGCTCCAACAACTACCTCAGCCTCGCCAAGGAAGTGATGGAGCATAACGGAGAACAGCTATGAGCAAAGAGCCACGAGGTCTCGGGAAAGGCTTGAGCGCGATTTTCGGAGACGATTCGAACGTGGACCGTCTCCGCAAGCCGGTGGGCTACGTCAACAAGGAGCTTGTAGGCACGCGCGGCAGTCAGGAGAATACAGCCGACATCCTGAGGATACCGGTCGATATGATTGAGCCGAACCCTTTCCAGCCGCGTATGTCGTTCGACCAGACGGCCCTGGAGGAGCTCGCTTCGTCCATCAGGACCCTCGGCCTCATACAGCCTATCACCGTCCGCCGCATCACCGACAGGCGCTATCAGATCATCAGCGGCGAGCGCCGCTACAAGGCCTGCCGCCTCGCCGGGATGACCACGGTGCCTGCATATATCCGCGACGCCAACGACCAGGGGATGCTGGAGATGGCCATCGTGGAGAATGTACAGAGGGAGAATCTCGACCCCATCGAGCTGGCCCTCAGTTACCAGAGACTCATCGACGAGTGCTCGCTCACGCAGGATATGCTTGCGGACCGGGTTGGGAAAAAGCGCGCCACCATAGCCAACACCATCCGTCTGCTGAAGCTCCCCGCCAAGGTGCAGCACGACATCAAGGTGGGACTGCTCAGCGCCGGGCACGCCAAGGCCATCTTGAGCGTGGACGATCCGCAGCTGCAGGAGAAGCTCTGCGACATCACGGTCAGGGACGGCCTGTCCGTGCGCGAACTGGAGTCCCTTGCCCGCAAGATTTCCCTTGAACCGGCATCCGGCAAAACCTCCGGCGGAGCCAAGGAGCAGAATCTGCCGGACGAGTACTACCGCGTGCTTGAGCATATCGGGAAGTATTTCTCAAGCAGCATCTCGATGAAGCGCAGCGCCTCCGGCAAAGGAACGATGACCATTCGCTTCAGCTCCGACGAGGAGGTCAAGGCATTCGTTAAAGCGATGGAGGAGAAGCAGTTCTGATGAAGCTGAGCGGACATCTCAGATTGTTTGCGCTGGCGGCGGGAGTCCTCCTGTCCGGCGTCGCGGCATCCGCACAGTTCAGGGAGGAAGCTTTCTCCCAGCAGTACAACGACGACCCTGCTTCTGCCGTAGACACGACAGACAGGCTGTTCTCCCTCAAGGAATATATGGCGGGCCTCAGGCACGAGAGGGAGATAAAGATAGGGACTATGGCCATAGGCTCCGCCGTGTTCGTCGGCGGCTGCCAAATCTACAACAAGGACTACTGGAAGCTGCCCATAGTCTATACGGCCATCGGGGGCGGTCTCGGGGCCGGAATCTACCTCAATACGCACGGCAGGCACGATGCCGCCAAATGGTGCTTCATAGGCGCGGGGGTCGCTTACTGGGGGGCGATGATGGACGGCACGGTCAATTACTCCCCGGCGGACTACCCCCACGCCGGCAAGGCCACGATGTATTCGCTGCTCGTGCCGGGACTGGGACAGATATACAACCGCGAATACTGGAAACTTCCTCTGTATCTGGGAGCTATGGGCTTCGGCATACACTACTACTCCGACTGCGCCCGCAATTTCGAGCGCTTCCGCAGCATCTACAAGGAAGCCACGGAGAGCAGCGCCACCTACACCGGCCCGATTACGGCCGACCAGGCGCTCTATTACCGCAACATCTACCGCCGCTACCGGGACTACGCCCTGCTCGCCATCGCGGCCGTCTATCTGCTGCAGGTGATGGATGCGAACGTATTTTCCTATATGCACAATTTCGAGGTGGACGACGACATCTCGCTGAGGATGGAGCCTAGCGTGATGATGCCGGATATGCAGCTCGCGTCGACCGGCACAGGCTACCCGGCAGTGGGGCTTAAACTTGGTGTAAAATTTTGACAATGAGAAGAATAATTATATTTTTAGCCGCCCTCCTGCTGACTTTCCCGCTGCAGGGGCAGAACAAGATTACCGAGTTCTTCAAGCGCCCTTCACGCAAAGTCCTCCAGACCGAGAACGACCAGCTGCGCACCAGTCTGGATTCGCTTCAGGCTCTGGTGGACAGCCTTGAGGAGCGCCGCTATCTGGAAGACGACGAGCTCCGCGCGGTCATCGAGGGCAACGATGTCTCCGAAGGCGAGGAGGAGCTGGAATACACTGCCGAAGTGAGCGACAGCCTACTGCATCTCTGGTACAAAAACTCCTTTATCGGGGATTTCAACACCGTCACCGAATACGATATGGACTCCGTGAAGTTCTCCTCCAACGTCTCCGATGCCGAGATGATACGCAGACTCACGGCTATGAATTCGTTTATCACGCTCCCGTTCAACGAGAACGTCAAGAACTATATCATCCTCTATTCCGAGCGGATGCCGAGCAGGATGGGGCGGGTGATGGGCCTGAGCAACTACTATTTCCCTATGTTCGAGGAAGTGCTCAACAGCTACGGCCTGCCGCTTGAGCTCAAATATATGGCGGTCATAGAGTCTATGCTCAACCCCGTGGCCACTTCGCGGGCCGGAGCGAGGGGAATGTGGCAGTTTATGTACGGCACCGCCCGCAACTACGGACTGGAGATCAACTCTTTCGTCGATGAGAGGCTCGACGTGGAGAAGGCAATGGACGCGGCGGCCCGCTATCTGCGCGACGCCTACAAGATATTCGGTGATTGGGCGCTCGCCATCAGCTCATACAACTGCGGGGCGGGAAATGTATCCAAGGCCATCCGCAGGGCCGGGGGAAGCCGGGATTTCTGGAGCATCTATCCTTATCTGCCGCGCGAGACGAGAGGCTATGTGCCGGCATTCGTGGGGGCGATGTACGCGATGACGTATTATAGGGAATACGGCATAGTACCCCAGAATGTGGGGATGCCGGCGCAGACTGACACCTTCGAAATCCACAGAAACCTGCATTTCGCGCAGATCAATTCGGTGGTCGGAGTGCCGATGGAAGCCATCAAGAACCTCAATCCGCAATATATCCACGAAATAATCCCCGGCAATACCAAGGCATATGTCCTCAAGCTGCCTTATACCTGGACCAACGCGTTCCTGGAGACCGACCGCGACTCGCTCTACAGCTTCAAGGCGGACTCCCTGATGAGCCAGAAGGTGCTCAAGGACGTCCAGAACTCCACCCGCAAGGGGCAGCAGAGGATAGCCTACCGCGTCAAGAGCGGGGACTACCTCGGACGAATCGCCTCGCGGCACGGAGTGACCGTGGCCCAGCTGAAGAAGTGGAACAACCTCAAATCGTCAAATATCCGCGAGGGGCAGATACTCTACATCTACGGAAGCTCCTACAAGGGCGGCGGGAGCTCGTCCACAAGCCAGAAGAGCGGCAGCACAAGCACGCCGTCGTCAAGGGTTTATGTCGTAAAGCAGGGCGACTCGCTATACAATATCGCGAAACTCTATCCGGGCGTGAGCGCCGAGAACATCAAGGCCGCCAACGGGCTGAAGAGCGACAATATCCGTCCCGGTCAGAAGCTCAAGATACCTCTACCGTAGCGCGGATTGTCATTTCGAGTAGTATTTGGGCCAGCAGGACAGGAGATAGGCCTTGAGGCTGTCCTCGTGGCGGTTGGGCTGCGGTTCGTAGAATGCCTTGCCCTCGAACTCGCGCGGCATATATTCCTGGTCGGCGAAGTGGCCGGGGAAGTCGTGTGCGTATTTATAGCCGTCGGAATAGCCGAGGTCCGCCATCAGCTTGGTCGGAGCGTTGCGCAGGTAAAGCGGGACGGCGGCGAGGTTGTTGCTCCTTGCCGCCTCAAGCGCCGAGTTGACGGCCATATAGGCGGAGTTGCTCTTGGGAGAGCTCGCAAGGTATATCGCGCATTCGCTCAGCGGAATACGCGCCTCCGGCATACCTATCTCGTGAACGATTCTGAATGTCGCCTCGGCAAGCAGCAGGGCGTTGGGGTTAGCCAGACCTACATCTTCTGCGGCCAGGATACAGAGTCTCCGGGCGATGAAGAGGGGATCTTCACCTCCCTCCAGCATCCTTGCCATCCAATAGACGGCGGCGTTGGGGTCAGACCCGCGGACGCTCTTAATGAACGCGGAGATGAGGTCGTAGTGCATCTCGCCGTCCTTGTCGTAGATGGCGACGCTGTCCTGAAGGCAGGAAGTCACCGTCGCGTCGTCGATCAGCACTTCGTCCCTGCCCGCCTGCGAGTCGACCACCAGCTCCAGGATATTGAGCAGCTTGCGGGCGTCGCCGCCGCTGTGGCGGAAGAGCGCCCCGGTCTGGGCGATGCCGATATTTTTTGTCTTGAGCACCTCGTCTTCGCGCAGCGCACGGTCGAGCAGAGTCCTCAAATCCTCCGCTTCAAGGCTCTTGAGAGTAAATACCTGACAGCGGGACAGGAGGGGAGTGATGACCTCGAAGGAGGGATTCTCGGTGGTCGCGCCGATAAGCACCACGACTCCCGCCTCCACCGCGCCGAGCAGGGCATCCTGCTGCGCCTTGTTGAAGCGGTGTATCTCGTCGATGAAGAGCACCGGAGCGGCGGCGGAAGAGAAGAGCGATTTCGCCTTGGCCGAATCGATCACCTCCCGCACGTCTTTCACTCCGGAGCTGACGGCGGAGAGAGTGTAGAACTCGCGGTCGAGCGTGTGGGAGATAATCCGGGCGAGTGTGGTCTTCCCGACACCCGGAGGACCCCACAGAATAAACGAACTCAAGCTGCCGGAATCGATCATTCTCTTCAGTATGCAGCCTTCCCCGACGAGGTGCATCTGCCCGACGTATTCCGACAGATTTTTCGGCCTCATTCGTTCCGGGAGGGGCGGCAACACTTTTGTTATCGATTCTGACACTTTTGTTTTATCGCTTAATATTCAAGCTTTTTAATATAAGACCTGCGTCTCTTCTTGCAGTCGTGCTCGAACTCCTTGAACTGCCCCTGATTTTTGATGTTGGTCTCCAGGATGGCGTTGGTCTCGGCCCATTTCATACCGGCTTCGGTGTATTTCCGGAACACGTCCGCCTGCACCAGAGTATTGACCCCGGAGTTCCTGTAGTCAGGACGCACCCCGACAAGCAGCATCTCCACTCCCTCCTCGCGCTTGATGAACAGCGAGCGCATCAGATACCACCAGCCGAACGGGAAAAGTTTCCCGCGGCTCTTCTGGAGGGCCTTGGCTATGGACGGCATAGTGATGCCGAATGCCACAATCTCATCCTTCTCATTCTCCACGATGCTGACGAACTTCAGGTCGAGGATGTCCAGATAGAAGCCGAGATATTTCTCAGCCATCTTGTCCGGGAGGACGGTGAAGTTGTATAGGTCCTTGTAGCACTCGTTGATCAGCTTGAATATCTTGTGTCCGTAGTCCTCTTTGCGCACAAGTTTGCGGTTCAGCTGTTTGAGGTGCACGTTGGCCCTCTCCTGGACAATATTGGCCATACGCCCGACCCTTTCCGGGAACACTTCCGGCAGATAGACCTTATACTCGATCCAGTCGGCATCTTTCCCGAAGCCCATCGCCTCGATGTGGTCGACATAATATGGGTAGTTGTATATGAGCGCCATCGTACTCATCTGGTCGAAGCCTTCCACGAGCAGTCCTTCCGGGTCGAAGTCGGTGAATCCGAGCGGCCCCACCACGGACTCCATTCCGTGCTGCCTTCCGAACTCCTCCACCTTGTCCATCAGAGCCCGGGAAACCTCGCGGTCGTTGATGAAGTCGTACCAGCCGAAACGGACCTCCTTGTGGTCCCACTGCTTGTTGGCCAGTTCGTTGACTATCGCGGCCACCCTGCCTGCCGGCTTCCCGTCCTTGTAGGCGAGATAGAGTTTGGACTTGCAGAAGTCCTGGGCCGCGCCCTTCTTCTGGTCGAGCGTGTCCATCTGATCGAAGACGAGCGGCGGGACATAATAAGGGTTGTCCCTATAGAGCCTTTCCGGATAATTGACAAACTCCCGCAACTGCCTGCGGGTGGTGACTTCTTTAATTTCTACTGACATTGTCGGTCAAGGTTTTAATATACTGTAGCGCGAAGATAAGGTTTTTTTTTCACTTTCCGATGAAACGTCCTATCTTGTCGCGGCTTCGGATCTCCTTGGATGACTGTGCGTCGGCAAACACCCCGCCGTCCCACATCCTCCGGAGCGCGGCGACTATCTCCCCGCAGGCGGGGTCATCAGGGTCGAAACGCTGCAGCCTCTTGGCTATATGGCTGTTGATCACCGGCCATTTGCAGTTGCGTGACCAGAGGGAGGCCTGTCTCGCATCGGCCCGCTCCCTGTAGAGGGACGAGGAGCGCTCAAGCCCGATGCACCAGTTGCGTATCTTCTTGAGGCGGGACGAGCCGAGGTCGATCGAATTGAAATTCGGATAATAATAATAAAAAGGCAGGTAGGTGATGGTGACCGAAGGGTTCTTCAGCAGCACCTCGCTCCACCAGGGGAAATCCTCGAAGGTGATGCCCCTGATGAACTCAATCCCGTCCAGCAGCTCCCTCCGGATCAGATGGCGCCAGACATAGAAGTGTTTGAGAGGCCATTTGATGCCCTTGGGGTGCGAGAGTTCTGTGGCGTGGGAGAAGACATCGTCCGTCGTGCAGCTCCTCACCCGGTCGAGGCTGTAGCGGCGGCGGAAACCCCGTGGCCTGTAGTCTATAGTGTCCAGTCCCAGCTTATGCCGGATGAAAGTGAGGTTGCGGTAGTTAGGGTCCTTATACCACGAGACTATGTCCGTGCCGTCCCTGCGGGCGAGTGCAAGAGCGAGCTCAAGTGTCTGCGGATGGATGAAATCGTCAGAGTCGAGATATACGACGAACTCCCCGGAAGCGTTTTCCAGCCCGACATTGCGGGCGTCCGACAGCCCTCCGTTCTCCTTGTCCACGAGCCGGAAACGGCTGTCCCGCGCCGCATATTCTTCTATTATGGCGCGGCATCCGTCGGGACTGCCGTCATTGACGCATACCGCTTCCCATCCGGAGAATGTCTGCCCCGCAAGGCAGTCAAGGCAGCGGCGCAGGTACTTCTCGACCTTATAGACCGGGACGATTATCGATATTTCACACATTTGGGTAACTGTTTATCAGATGCCAGGCGTTGCTGCCGGGAGCCGGCGACTGCGCAAGGGCGGATTTATACTCGGTCTTCTGGAACATCGCGGCTGAGGTTTCTGCATCCCAGTCCGCCTTGCTGTATTTTTCAGCTCCGGAGCCGAACCATAGTCTGTGGGTAGGGTCCTGGTCGATCTTCGGCATCGCGCTGAAGAGTTCCGCCGCATAAGCGTTGTTCTCCACAAGCTTCTTGAAGAGCAGCTGGTGGATGAAGTAGTCAAGCGACCTGTCCTCCCGCGCCCAGTACTCACAGATGAGACGGAGCCAGGCATCTGCAAGGAAATTGCCGGCCTTGGCGCGGATGAAGCAGTTCTGCACATAGGAATACCAGCCCTGCAGCTTACTGCCGCTCATATATAAAAAGAACTCGCTCTGCCAGAGCCAGTCGGGGAGCGGGGCGGGGAGATAGTCGGTGGCATCGAGCCATAGGCCGCCATACCTTGAGAGCAGGGCGAGTCGGCAGATGTCTGAAAAGTGGGCGGGACGCATTCTGCCCGTGCGCCACTTCTTCACTATATGCTCGGGTAAGTCAATCCATTGGAAGATATTTGCGGAGTCCAGCACCACCAGCTCCTGAGGGCAGTTGGCCCTGACACTCCTCCAGCACGCCTTGACGAGTTCCGGAGCGCTGTCCTCTCCCTGAAACCAGAGGCTGAATATCCGCTCCGGCCCCGCAGGGGATTGCCCGTCACCGGGCTTCAAGGTCCTGATATAATCAATATACTCATCAAGATGCCTGTTGACGGCTCTCAAGGTCGCTTCTCCCCTTATGCGTCTGCGCTCGGCGCGGGGTTTCCAGAGGGGGTTGAGTATGTGCCCGAAGAGCACTATTTCCAGTTCCAGCTTGTAGTTCATTTGTCAAATGCTGTCCGACAAAGATACCGCACTGCGTGTAAATAAGCAAATAAATGCCTAACTTAGCACTCACGATGACTGGGCCAAGATACATATCACTGATGCTCGCCGCGATGCTCGTCTTCAGCGGAGTCGCGCCCGCACGGGAGCACTACCTCGGGACCTTCCACTCCCCAAAGGGCCTGGGAGTCGGGATGCTGGTGAGTTCCTCGTCAGAGAACTGCTTCAATGTCATCAACTTATACGCCGATATGTTCGGAGTGTATTCCGGCAGGACAAAGGACGTCGGGGCGGTGCTGAGCTATTCGAGGGATTATGTCATATTCTCCTTCGACTACGCTTTCTGTTCGGTCACTCTCCACGGAGGGCCGGGCTTCCTCACCGGCTATGTCCACGACTATGAGCGCCACTTTTTTACATCCGAGGGGAGTCCCGATAAAAAAATGGGGGTCGTGGCGGCGCTGTCCGGCAACATAGGTCTCCTCACAGACTACCTCAACCACCGCATCAGCATTGACGTCGGCTTCCGCATCGACCCGGGGATGCACATCAGGCGCGACAAAAGCGACGGGACCGTGCTCCTGTCGCTGTACAAGCGGGGGATCTACTACAGCCTGTACCCGCAGTTGTGCATCTACTACCGTTTCTGAGCCTATGAAGAAGTCCGTCACCATAATCGTCCTTGCACTGCTTCTGCCCGCGCTCGTCTGCGGAGGGCAGGAGCCCTTCCGTGGCAGAGTCAGCTTCGGGCTGGAATGGGGCTACTGCCAGAATGTTTACAAGTTCCGCCATATCAATATAATAAGTCAGGAGGGCTCGCGCATCAACGAGAGTTTCTCGGGGCTGAAAGCCATCTCCGGCGGCAGCGTGATGGCAAGCATAGGCTACGACATCAGCGATAAAGTCCGCAGCTCGGTCCATTTAGGTTACGCGGGGATTTCAGAAGACACGAGGGCATACCCCGCGCTGTTGAGACTGAGTTTCGCTCCTAAAGGCCAGTACGGCGAAGGCTTCTTCATATTTATAGATGCAGGGGCTGGATTCAAGACAAAGCCCTCCGAATTCGACTGGATTGCGGTGGTGATGGGGGATGTCGGCTGGGGCTACCGCATCTGCCTTATGCCATATAGCTGCCTCGACCTGCTGCTCGGCCTCCGCGCCATATACGACCGACCAGCCATCGTCAACCCGGAGGGGGAGGGATATGTGCTGCCGGAGAATATACGGAGCAATGTTGCGGAGTATTATTCGCTCTGCCTCTCCATTGCCCTTAGCTTCTGAGCTTACCTGTCAAATACTTGAGATACAGTTGCTTGGACTGGAGCCAGCTCATAGCGGTGAGCCTGTCAGTGAAATCCTTGCCCCAAAGTTGCGAGGCCTCCGAGAGGACGGCTTCCGCCGCATCGGAGTCGGCGGCTTTGAGGATGCGTCCTATTTCCCGGCCAAGGCTTCCCTTGTGCCTTGTGAATGCCGACTTCTTGACGAAGGGCAGACCCTTCCGCACGAGGTGCAGAGGTCTGTTGTAGATGTCCTTGCGGGGAGCCGCGAAGGCATATCCGATTCCCGCCCCGTGCGAGAGCAGAAGCCGGCTGAGCCCGGTCTCATATAGCCGGCAGACATCCCCCTTGTCTTTTGCCGGGCCGACTCCGAGCAGGAATTCGGTGAAATACCCGCTCAGGAAGACCTTGCGTCCTAGCCCCACGAACCAGGTCTGCAGATGAGGGTCGCGCCCGCCCGGCTTATAGACAAGCCCGAACGCCCCATTCGGGCCGGTCTCCAGCCTCTCCAGCAGGGGCTTGAGCCCAAAAAGAGGACCGAACACGGAGTCGTTGACCAGATAGAGGTTGTCGTAATCATCCAGTTTGAGATGCTCCCGCGCCCATATGAAATCCCGCTTGTAGGAGCCGAAGTCATATTCGCCGTGCCTTAAAGCCTCGCAGTGCAGGACGAACGGCCCCAGACGCTCCTCTTCTCCGGGATTGAGGGGCGCATCGTCGCAGAATACTATGTCCCCGAGAGCCGACAGCGAGCGAAGATAATGCAGCAGCGCGTCCCCGACATCGCCCGACTCCGTGTAGGCCGCGAAGAGGAAGAGGCGTCTACTCATCTCAATTCAAGAAAAGGACGACCATATACGCCGCATAAGTCAGCAGCATCACGATGCCCTCCCAGCGGTCAATCCTGTTTTTCCCGCCCACAAATGACCAGAGCAGAAGCATCGCGGCACTCAGCACCAGCGCACCGTAGTCGAACGCGGTCATCGAAGCTGTGGAGAGGGGAGTGATGAGGGAGGAGCAGCCGAGTATAAGAAGAATATTGAATACGTTGGACCCCAAGATGTTGCCGAGAGCGAGCTGGGCCTTGTGCTTGGTCGCCGCGACGATGCTGGTCGCAAGCTCGGGCAGGGAAGTGCCACCGGCGAGCAGAGTGAGCGCTATCACCTTGTCGGAGATGCCGACGCTGCGGGCGATGGAGGTGGCGTGGTTGACGAAGAGCTGCCCGCCGAAGATGAGTCCTCCGAGGCCGAGGATTATAAACAGTATGGCGACCCAGACATTCTTGACTTTCTGTTCTGCTTCACCGGCGCTGTCGTTGCCGGAGTCAAACTTGAAGCAATAGTAGAGGTAAGCTGCGAAAATAATAAGGTATACAACACCTTCAACTGCGTTAATGCCGCCTCCGGCAAGGGCCGTACCGACGAATATCAGGGTCACGAGCAGCGTTATAGGGATATCCCTCCCCGTGTTCTCGCGGGTCACCGCCACGGGCACAAGAGCTGCGGTGAGGCCCAGAATCAGCAGGATATTGAAGATATTGGAGCCGACCACATTGCCTACCGCAATGTCGGCGTTGCCCTGAATCGCCCCGGTCAGGCTGACCACCAGTTCGGGGCAGCTGGTCCCGAAACCCACTATGGTGAGTCCGATTACGAATTCGCTGATGCCGGCCTTGCGCGCCACCGCGGAAGCCCCGTCCACCAGAGCATCCGCGCCGAATACCACTAGCGCGAGACCGACCAGCACAAGAAGAATATCAATTATCATAAAACAAATTATTTACGCATTAACTTCCGGGGTCTTGAGCAGCAGGCGGCAGACATTCTCGATATGGGTCGTATGCGGGAACATATCCACCGGCTGTACCGCCGTGATGTCGTATCTGGTGCAGAGAGCCTCAAGGTCGCGTGCCTGCGAGGCTGGGTTGCAGCTGACATAGACAATACGCTCCGGGGCGGCATTGAGGATAGTGGCGATCACGTCAGGGTGCATCCCGGCACGCGGCGGATCTGCGATGATCACGTCCGGCCTGCCGTGTTCGGCGATGAAGCCGTCGGTGAGGATGTCCTTCATATCTCCTGCGAAAAACTCGCAGTTGTCGATGCCGTTGGAGCGGGCGTTGACCTTGGCGTCTTCAATCGCCTCCGGCACATACTCGATGCCTATCACCTTCGCGGCGCGGCGGCTGACGAACTGGGCGATGGTGCCCGTCCCTGTGTAGAGGTCATAGACTACCTCGCCGCCGCTCAGGGAGGCGAACTCCCGTGCTACACTGTAGAGCTTCAGTGCCTGGGCGTTGTTGGTCTGGTAGAACGACTTTGGTCCTATGCGGAAGCGCAGGCCCTCCATCGCCTCGTAGATGGCCTCGTCGCCCCGGTAGAGTATGCACTCCTGATCGCCGATGCTGTCGTTGAGCTTGCTGTTGATGACATAGTAGAGCGAGCCGATCTGCGGGAACCGCCCGGCAATCGAGTCGAGCATCTCCTCTCGTCCGGAGAAATCCTGCGCGAAGCAGACTATCAACATCACGCCCCCTTCATCCGTGGTGCGGACAAAGATATTGCGGAATACTCCCGTGTTCTCCCGGATGTTGTAGAACGGAATCCCGTGGCTGATGGCGTACTGTTTGATATAGAGGCGGATGGCGTTGGAGGGCTCGGGTTGGAGATAGCATTTGCGGATATCCAGCACCTTGTCGAAGAACTTCCCGACGTGGAAGCCGAGACCCTGCCTGCAGTCCTCCGGAAGAGACTCCGGGTCTTCGTCGGGCAGTATCCACCTCCGGTCGGAGGCGGTGAATTCCAGCTTGTTGCGGTAGAACTCGGTCTTGTCGGAGCCGATGGCGGGGGAGACCTCCGGGAAGTCCAGATGCCCTATATGCCTGAACTGGTCTGCGACCTGCTTGCGCTTGGCTTCCAGTTGCATAGGGTAGGGAATCAATTGCCAGCGGCAGCCCCCGCACACTCCGAAGTGCTCGCAGAACGGCTGCTGACGGTATTCCGACGGGTGGACTATCTCCGTGATTTTGGCATCGATATAATTCTTCTTCTTGCGCAGCACCCGCGCGTTGACCACATCTCCCGGCACCGCATACTCCACGAACACCACCATCCCGTCCACGTGCGCGATGCATTTGCCCTCCGCCGCAATGCTCTCAATCGTCAGATTCTCCAGAATCTGCTCTTCTCTGTTCCGTTTCGCCATAGAGGACAAAGATAGTCATAGTTTTCGGAAATATCATTGCCCGCAGTCCAGCGTCTTTATCACCCGTGCCGGGTTGCCGACGGCGACGGAGTGAGGAGGGATGTCGTGCGTCACTACGCTGCCCGCGCCGACCGTGCTTCCGTCCCCGATGCTCACCCCGGGAAGTATCGTCACGCTTCCCCCTATCCAACAGTCGTTTCCGATCCTCACCGGCCTCGCCCATTCGCGCCCGCTGTTGCGCTCGACGGGGTCGGTGCTGTGGCAGGCGGTGTAGATGCTGACATTGGGCCCGATGAAGCAGTTGTCGCCGAACGTCACCTCCGCCTCGTCCAGTATCGTGAGCCCGAAATTCGAGAAGAACTTGGCCCCGAGCCGTATCTGCCTGCCGTAATCGCAGTAGAAGGGCTGCACGACAACACTGTCAGGGCCGCAAGCTCCGAGTATCTCGCGCAGCTTGGAGTACCGCTCGTCGTATGCCGATGGTCTTATATCATTATATTCCCGGCACAAATCCGCCGTCCTGTCCCTCATTTCTACAAGCTCCGGAGCATTGGCGTTGTAGACCTCCCCGGCCGTCATCTTTTCGTAATCTGTCATATCGTGTCCTATCCTGCAGGGTTTATCAAATGCGAATTTAACGAATATTCCGGCTTTGTTCTGCATCATAGGGTGTCATTCACACGGAATTGAGGTAACTTTTTCCGGCTTGGCGGTATGCGGAGGACGGGAATATGGGCGTAAATTTGCATCCGGACCTGCTTGCCCGCAAACCGCTCGGCAGGAACATAGACCGCTACGAATTTTCGACTACACTTCCGATGAGGCCCTGCATCTTTCCGTCAGTGAGATAGAAATGTTCCGGGGAGCAGGTAAAGACCGAGACCGGGCGCACCGCAAGGGACTTCATCAACGACCGTATTCTCACCTCCGCCAAAAAACTTCTCGCTGACGAGTCAATCAGCATCGCGCGGGTGAGTCTGAGGCTGGGCTTCGAATACCCACAGCATTTTGTGCGCTTCTTCAAGGCGCATAGCGGAGTCACCACGTCGGGATATCGCAAAACCTCTTGACACTTAAGTCGTAGCACTCAAATAACGGCGCAGACGGCTTACTGCACTGCGGTCAACTTGACCGACACCCCCTTGAGGAGTGGGGAAGTGAAGCGGACGGTAATCTCTCCGGCTTCGCCGACAGTCCGGATATAGGCCAGAAGCCGTCCGTTGTGGACTCGCTGGATGTTGTCAGTATAGTCTCCCATATCCGTATCATCTGAGCTTTCCAGCCCGAGAAGCGCGGCAGGTCCGTCCACCGTGCAGGTGATGTTGTTGTCGGCGAGCTTGACCGTCACCCCGTTCTCATCCACAACCGTCACGGTGATATGGGCCGTGGCCTTGTCCTTGGAGAGCACGGTTCTGTCGGCGGTCGCCCTGACGGCATAAGGCCGGCCGGAGGTGGTGATGCCGTATTCCGACAGCACGTTGCCGTCCTTGTCGCAGCCTTCGGCTTTGAGCGCACCTGACCTGAACGGTATGTCCCAATAGATGATGCCCGTCTTGTCCTCGTACGGTTTCATCTCCCCGACCTGCACGCCGTCGAGAAAAAGGCGGGCCTGTGGGGCGTTGGTATAGCAGACGACACGGACCAGTTGTCCGTCCTCATAGTTCCATATGTCCGGCGCGTCCATCGAGAGGACAAGCTTGCCCTTCCGGAGGCCCGGGACCGGATATGTCCCTATGTATGTGAGCGGGTTTTCGCTCCACATAGATGCGCGGAAGTATCCGCGAGGCTTCGGGAAACTTCCGAAGTCGAGGAGTCCGGACCCGAGACCTCGGGACGGCCAACTTCTCGACTCCCCGAGGTAGTCGGCGCCTGTCCATACGAATTGTCCGAAGATGAAGTCCTTGTCACGTACGGCAAGCCAGGCGTCGCGGCCGAGGCCGTTCTCGCTGCCGTAGATGATTCTCTCAGGATATGCGGCGTGGTCAATGTCATATCGGTCTTCGGTGTAGTTGTATCCCACCACGTCCACCGCTTCGGGATATTCCGTCTCATTGGACATCACTACGCCCGCCAGCGCGCCGGTCACCGGACGGGATGTGTCCACAGCCCGCACACAGGCGGCAAGCCTTTTGGCTATCCTGCCTATGCGCATCGCGTCCGGAGCATCCGGCTTATATCCGCCGAACATCGGCTGGTTGATTTTGCTGCCGTTCAGAACCGGATGAGAGTAAGGGTCGTTCGGGTAGTCCACCTCATTGCCTATGCTCCAGAGAAAGATGCTCGGATGGTTGCGGTCGCGGCGCACCATATCGGTCACGTCCCTCTCTATCCACTCCTCGAAGAAGTCAAAGCTCCCTTCGTACCCCGGTGTCCCCACGTTCCAGCCTTCCAGCCATTTGCGTTTAGGGAATTCCCACTCGTCCGAAGCCTCGTCCATCACGAGCAGCCCCATCTCGTCGCAGAGGTCGTATAGCACCGGGGCTTGCGGATTGTGGCTCATCCTGATGGCGTTGGTGCCTATCGCCTTGAGATTTTCCAGCCTTCTTCTCCAGACTTCTTCCGGCACTGCGGCTCCAAGCACTCCTGCATCGTGGTGCAGGCAGACTCCCTTGACTTTCGTCCACTTGCCGTTGAGGGCAAAGCCCATGTCCGCATCGAATGTGAGGGTGCGCAGTCCGACACGCGTCTCGCTGCGGTCAATCTTCTGTCCGTCTTCGAAAAGTTCGGCTCTGAGCGTATAGAGATACGGCTCGTCCAGATTCCAGCGGTGAGGCTTCCTGACTTTCAGTGCCAGGGAGGCCTTGCTTTCTCCGTCCTTGACTGCGGCTCTCCGGCTTGCGACCAGCTTGCCGTCGGCATCGTAGAGCGCGGCCGTGACTTCAAGTCCGGAAGATACGCCAAGATCCCTCTGCACTTCAATATCCACGGCCACGACCGCCTGCCTGTCGGAGATTGATTCCGCCTGCCAGCCCACGCCCCAGAGGGCGAAGTGGGTCTGGGATGCGGCTACCAGCCACACGTCGCGGTAGATACCTGAGCCGGTGTACCAGCGCGAGTCGGCATAGCGGCTGTGGTCAACCCTGACAGCGAGAACATTGTCCCCGTCCTTGAGGTGGGGGGTCAGGTCATACATAAACGACATATATCCGTTGGGCCTTTTGCCGAGCAGATGGCCGTTGAGATAGACTTCGCTGCGGTTGTAAACCCCCTCGAAATATATATAGTGGCGAGGTGCGTTGTCGCTTACCGTGAAGTGCTTGCGGTACCAGCCTATGCCTCCTGGAAGGTAGCCCGTACAGCTGGCGAGGGTCGGGGAGAGCCGTCCCTCCACAGACCAGTCGTGCGGCAGGTCGAGCTTGCGCCAGGCGCTGTCGTCGAAAGAGCCGTCTTTGTACGCGGTGTTGTCGCTGAGACTGAAGAGCCAGCTGTCGTTGAACTTTGAAGCTTCGCCGAAAGAAGTCTGTGCATATGTGGCGGCACAGAGGGCGAGAAGCGCGGTCAGGAGTAAGGCTTTTTTGTCCATAATGCGGTTGATTGATTCAAATATCGGAAATAAAGCCGAAGTCTGCAAGAGTTTTCGTCCGACCTTCCGCGTCCAGAAGTGCCTTCTTGATGCCAAGACCTCCGGCGAAGCCGGTCAGCGACCCGTCCGAGCCGATGACACGGTGGCAGGGGACTATTATGCAGATGCCGTTCGCCCCGATGGCCTGCGCAACGGCTCGGACGGCCTTGGCGCTGGCCGCCTGACAGGCAATCTCCTTGTAAGTCCTCGTTTCTCCGAACGGAATCTCCAACAATGCCCGCCAGACCCTCTTCTGGAAAGCGGTGCCTATGGGATGCAGCGGTATGTCGAAAGTCTTTCTTCCGCCCGCGAAATATTCGTCGAGCTGAGTCTTTGTGAGCTCGAGAACCGGCGAGGATTCTTCCCTCAGCTCCGCATTCAATGTCGTGACGATTCTGCGCAAATTCTTGACGGCGCAATCCTTTCCCATCCAATCGCAGAGGCAAAGCTCTCCGCCCGTCACGCCCAGAATGATTTCCCCGCAAGGGGAGTCGTAATACTGGATGCACAGGGGTGTCGGCGTATGCCTGTTCTGTGGGGACACAATCTCCCTATCCCCGGACATAGTGCGGCATTGATTCCGGGATTATGATGGAAATCTCGCATAGTCCGGCCACCTTTCCTTCCACAGTCCAGGCACTCTGGAAAATCAGCTTATGAACTCCTCCTTTCTCAATGGTGTAGCAGTTCGAACCACCGGTCTCAAGAAGCCCACGGATAATCTCCCGCGAGCGTTCGCCGTGGCAGTCGAAAAGATTGCGGCCTATCAAATCGCCGCGCTTGCGGTACTGCTCGACCGCCCTGTCGTTCATATAGATGATGACCCCGTCGCCGTCGCACACGGTGATGGAGCAATTAAGCCCCTCTGCCCAATCGGGTACGATACTGTTATCCATATTGCAATTAATGTGCTGTTCTTCACTATAATCCGGCTCATTTCCATCGCTCTCGCGTGAGGCCCGCCTGACCCTGTCGGGGATGCGGAACTGCAGATTGAGTTCGGACTCGACCAGGGCCTCCATTGCCCTGCGCCTGCGGGCTTGTTCGAGGGCGAAGCTGCGGTCTTGCCGGCGGCGGACGCAATAATCCTCCCACTTGGCCTTATTCGACTTGATTTCGGTTTCCAGACGGACCATCGTGGCAGAGAGGAGAGACTTTGAGAGTTCGCACTCCCATACGCTTATGACGGCCCAGGCGATGGATTCGAGCCACTGCACGTTGAGCAGGTCCCGCTCCCGGTTGCGCTCGACCTTCATTTTCCAGAACTCCACATTGGACTTCGGGACTGTGTATTTCGGACATCCGTCGTGTCCGTGCCAGAAGCATCCGTTGACGAATATCACCGTGCGGTATTTCGGCAGGACGATGTCAGGCGTACCCGGCAGTCGGCTCACGTTCAGACGGTAACGGTAACCCCTCCGCCACAGCTCGCGCCTCACGGCCAGTTCGGGCCGCGTGTCCTTGGAGCGTATGTGCGACATACACTCGTGCCGCTGCAGAGGAGTCATCTTGTCAGGCATATCCTTGTACTATCGAGATGCAAATATAGTAATATTAGACCTTTATGCAATCCGTATGATTTTTTGTCGTTAATCCACTAAAAAAAATAGGAGTTTTAAAATATATCACTATATTTGCGGTATGAAACAGAGACTCACCGCAAAAGAAGAGGAAGTGATGGGCATCATCTGGGAATACGGACCGATGTTCATACGCGACATAGTGGCACGGATGCAAGAACCGAAACCCAACTACAACACGGTGGCCACACAGGTGCATTTTCTCGAAGAGAAGGGATTCGTGTCCCGCAAACCTATGGCCAACGCATTCCAGTACAGCGCAGCCATTACCGAACGGGAATATCGGGGCATCGAGGTAGGGGAGATGGTGTCCAGATACTACGGCAACTCCTACATCAGACTCGTCTCGCAGTTCGTGGAGGAAGAACGGATGGGTCTGGGCGAACTTAAGAGGCTCATCGCAGCGATTGAAAACGGAAGCAAAGTATGAACGCTCTGCTCTACATAATCAGATGCGGGCTTTATCTGGCCCTCTTCTACTCCTTCTTCCTGCTGCTGATGAAGAACACGGACTTCTTCCGCTTCAACAGGGTCGCGCTCGCCGTCGGCACCGCCGCCTGCCTGCTGCTGCCGCTGCTCAGGCCGGAATTCCCGGCGGAAGAGGCCAGAATAGCGGAGACGATTAACGCTGCGATCTACGCCGAGCTGGAGCCGGTCGCGATATCGCCGGGGCAGGGGAGCGGCATCTCCACAGCGGGCCTGCTGCTCGGCATCTATGCGTTAGGACTCGGAGGGTGCGCCATTGCCGTCGCCATATCGTACCTAAAGCTAGCCACCGTCTTGAGAAAGGTGAAGCCCGTCAGGAGGGACGGCTGTCTGGTGCATATCAGTGACACTCCGGCAGTATCATTCTGCTGGATGAGACACATCTTCATCAGCCGCAGCGACTTGGAGGACAATCCGGCCATCTACTCTCACGAGCTGATGCACGCAAGATTCCACCACTCGATAGATGTCACCGCTTTCAGCTTCATACTTATCTTCCAATGGTTCAACCCTTTAGTATGGATGATGTGGGGGCAGCTGAAGAATATGCAGGAATACGAGGCAGACAAGGCGCTTATCGACAGAGGCATTAATGTAACTCAATATCAATTACTTCTCGTGAAGAAAGCCGTAGGGGAGAGACTCTTCCTGATGGCCAGCGGCTTCAATCACACCAAACTCAAAAACAGACTCGCTATGTTGCAAAAAGAAAAGTCAAACGGCTGGTACAGACTGACTTACCTGCTGTGCATCCCGCTGCTTTCGGGAGCTATGATTCTCTGCGGACAGGTTTCCGCCTCCGCCGTAGAGCCGAACGTGAAGCCTGTAATGGCTGAATCCACTGAAATACAGAAAGACAGCACCGCCAAGGTCAATTACTACGAGATTGACGTCAGACCGACGTTCAACGGAGGAGACGCCACCGAATTTCTGAAGTGGTTGCTCGACAATATCAAATTCCCTGAAAAGTCGGCAAAGGAAGGTGTCACCGGCACCGTATATGTGCAGATGACCATTTCCAGCACCGGCAAGGTCAAAGACACGAAGATTTTGCGCGGAGTCAACGAGGAAATCGACGCAGAAGTCCTCCGCGTCACAAACAGTTCTCCGGATTGGACTCCCGGCTACCACAAGGGCAAGGCCGTGGATGTCACATACCTTTTCCCGGCGAAGTTTGCCGGCAAATAATTACCTTACTGCTAACGCTTTAAGCTGCCTTGCGGAAGGCAGCTTTTTTTGCGTCGCTTTGTTACACAATTTATATTATGTTAAGTTATGGCTGTTCGCGGGCAAGCACAGGGTTGCCATAGATCTGATAGAAGATTTGTCGGAGCGCTTCCCGGTCAAGGCTCGGCTCTACCGTGTCCATACGCCTCTCGGCATACTCGATGAAAGCTTCACGTTCCGCGTCGGCATACAGACTCGCATACTTCTCGCCGCCGGTCATCAGATCGTAGCCGATATAATTGGTATTCCATAGCTTATAGGCATCCACAATACGACCGTCGATCATCTGCCGCACCAGTTGATAGCGCTCAGCCCGCTCGCGGACCGAGGCCATCCGAAGCTCATTCTCTGACAGCGGCCGGCAGACGGAAAGATGTATCCCGCCTTTCCACTGGCGTATGCCGCCCAGAATGCTGCGGGTATCCTCGCCGCGCTTCTTGACATACTTGCCCCCAGAGGAGATCAGCAGTTCCCTGGCCTTAAGAATATCGCAAGGTTCATACTCGTACGATATGCTCATCGGCGTTATGTTGAGCTCGGAGAAATTGTCGTAGAAACCTTTCATCCCGCTCATATCCAGCATCTTGACAAGTCCGTGAGCAGTCTTGTCAAGACCGTTTTTGGCCCTTCCCTCCTTCTGCGCGATCCAGACTGAGCTGCGCGAAGACGAGACCGCGTCTCGGATGTACTCCGATAGCAGCTTCGATGCCTCGTACATCTCCCGTGCCGGCAGGCCGCGGATAACCCTTACCATATGCACCGAGCGCAGCAGAGCCGACGCGGTACGGTTGTCATCCATCAGATTGCTGCCTATGCAGACCTCCATAAGAGGCATTCCACGGCTGTACAGAGCCCACTGAGTCAGCGCGGCATCGAGGGAAATGTCGCGGTGGTTGGAAACGGCAAGGAAAGTCCTGCCTGGCTTGAGGTTTTCAAGTCCGTCGCAGCTGAACCCGCTTGAAGTACGCTTGAGAACCCCCTCCACGGCCCTGGAAACCACATTTTGCTGGAAATCTTCGACCGACGTCACCTTGCGGAACATTCTAGACAGACGGTAGAACGGCTCTTCGGGGAAGAGAAATTTCGAAGCCACCATCATAAGCGGCTTGAACGAGAGGCGGCGCAGTGCCCTTACGGCCTCCTCGTCCGAATATGGCCTTATACTGTCGAACTTCGGGTCAATCATCACACACACTGTTATTTGCCCGATAAAGCAGAGAACTGTCACCGTAACTCAGGAAGCGGAAACTGTGCCCGAGCGCATAATCATAGATGCGCCGCCAGTCGCCTCCCACAAACGCGGAAATCAGAAGAAGCAAGGTACTCTGAGGCTGATGGAAATTGGTTACCATCATATCCGTGACCCTGAACCTGAAGCCCGGCACGATAATAATCCGCGTCCCCACTTTAAGCTCATCCAAGGAACTGTCCTCTAAATAGTTAATAATAGCATCTAAAGCGTCGCGTAAAGTGTACGGATACTCCCTCGCATAGGGATCCCACTGACCGACATCATCCGGAGCGCCTTTCTCGATGCAGGAGACGCCGACATAGTAGAGAGACTCGAGCGTACGGACTGAAGTAGTGCCCACGGCAACCACCTTCTTGCCGGAATTCCTCAGGTTCTTGAGGAAATCCAGCCTCACGGAGAACGGCTCCCGGTGCATAGAATGCCCGGAAATCAGAGAACTCTTGACAGGCAGGAATGTGCCTGCGCCCACGTGGAGGCAAACTTTCTCTATATCAACTCCTTTACCTGCAAGCCTGTCGAGCACGGCAGCGGTGAAATGCAGCCCTGCGGTAGGTGCTGCCACTGAACCCCGGACACGGGCGTAGAGCGTCTGATAGCGCTCTGTGTCAATACTTTCCGTAGCCCTGTTGAGATATGGAGGGATGGGAATCTGTCCGCAGAGTTCAAGAACTCTGGAGAACGGGATACCGCCTTTCCAGCTGAACGAAACAACTCCGGTCTGCCCGTCCCGGGACACCAGACTGGCCTTGAGTTCGATTGCCGCGAGCTCACCGCCCTGCACATCAAGGCTCAGGACATCGTCCTTCCAACGCTTTGCATTGCCGATGACGCAAGTCCAGCTGCAGGACTCTGTACAGGCGAAATTGACGTTATATTCAGCCGGGCCGTGCGGCTCAAGACAGAAAACCTCTATATGAGCCCCAGAAACGCGCTTGAAGAAGAGTCTTGCAGGCACGACCTTGGTGTCATTGAACACCATTATCGCATCCGCGGGTATCTCCTCAGCAATATCTTTGAATACTCTTTCACGGACGTCGCCGCCATTATATATCAGGAGCTTCGAAGCGTCCCTCTCCGCAAGCGGGTATTTGGCGATCCTATCGTCCGGGAGAGCATAATTGAAATCTTCTATTCTTATTTCCGGTATCATATCGGACGCAAATTTAGCAAATATAATCGAGCTTGTTTGTTTTACTTTTGTAAATCCATATAGACTTTTTGTTAATTGCAGCTTATTGGCCCAAGAAATGTAACGTGTTGTATTTTTGTAAAATAAGAAATGCTTATGATGATTTTTGACATCATTTAACTTAACTTATGTTCAGTACTTTATATCGTATTATCTTCATTGGTGATTACGCCATATTACCCAGGCTGTCGCCCCATCCCTCGCCATACGGACGGAGAATAATGTTTTATTGTTACTTAGTTATCTTATACTCAATGAGTAAATTAAATTTACCTATATTGACGCCTTAATGGTAGTTATTCACAAATTATCAACAATCCCCTTTTATTAACAAGTGTAAACCTTGTAATCTTGAAAAATCTTGTGTATTTTTGTGAAACTAATTGTCACAAAATGAACAGGCGTCTAGAACAGTTTTTGAAGGCTGAGAACATCAGCCAGTCGCAGTTTGCCGACAGCATCGGGGTAGCCAGAGCAAGCGTCTCCCACATACTTTCAGGGCGCAACAGACCCGGCTTCGATTTCCTGCTCAATATGTCCAAGGCCTACCCCGCCCTCAATCTGGAGTGGCTCATCACGGGCAAGGGCCGTATGTACGGCAGCGGGAAGTCTTCTGCTTCCCTATTCGAGGGCGGAGAGGACTCAGCTGAACGGAGGTCGGCACAGAGTGTGGAGACAGGGCCCGCCCAGATAGCCGCTGTGCGGACGGATAAGGCACAGTCAGACATCTATGCCGGCCAAGCTAAAGCAGACACTTCAGTTAATGATATGAAATCTCTTGACGATAAACGAAATATATCTAAGATAGTCGTTTTTTTCGATGACAATACCTTCCAGGAATACCTCAAAGATTGAAATAATGACTATTTTTGCCGCGTATGAGCCTATATGACATAATAGTGAAGCCGATCGTACGCAGGATGGATCTTGAGCGTGCTTCGAGAATCGGCCTGCGTTATTTCGAGCTCATCGGCAAGATCCCATTCGCCCGGACAATCAACCGCTGGACCCACGACAACCGGCCGGAAGGGCTTCAGCGGGAGGTCTTCGGTCTCAATTTTTATAATCCCCTCGGGCTTGGAGCCGGCCTGGACATACGCGGAGAGCTCTACAACGACCTCAATAATCTCGGATTCAGCTTCGTCGAGATCGGCCCTATGGACACGGACGGGGTACGCAGGGCCATCCGACACCTGCAGATTGACCCTCAGGACGATATCCTGGCCCTCTGCATATCCAAGGACTACCTCACCGCATTCACTCTCGCATACGATTTCTGCGACTTTTTCGTCATTGACCTCAGCCGGGACCCCAGTACGGAAGAGCTCAATCCCCTGCTGGAATCCAGGCTCGCGGAGCAGGAATACAAACCTATAGTCATCAAGCTCCCCGACTATCTTAACGAGGGCGAACTTGACACGATTGCCGATTTCTGCCTTATGAACGGCATAGACGGCATCGAACTCCGCTCCAACGCACAGGTCAGGCATATGCACGAATACTGCTCAGGGCGGCTGCCCATCATAGCGAACTGCCACATCGACACTCCGGAGCAGGCTGCGGAGGCGCTCCGCTGCGGGGCTTCGCTTGTGGAACTCCGTACAGGCCTGCTTAGAGAAGGCCCGGGCATCGTCCGGAAGACACTGAAATATCTGCTGAAGAATAATGCAGGCACCAGTTCAAAATAGGATCGCCGCACTCCTCAAAGGAAGCGGCAGGACGCTCAGTGCGGCGGAGTCCTGCACCGGCGGATATATCTCGCATCTGCTCACCACCGTCTCCGGCTCGTCGGAGTACTACCTCGGCTCCGTAACCTCATACGCAATCAGCATAAAGGAGCAGGTTCTTGCCGTCCCTTCCGCCGTCATTGAGAGCAAGGGGGTGGTAAGCAGCGAGGTTGCGGCGGCTATGGCGGAGGGAGTCCGCAGACTCAGCGGCAGTACATATTCCGTAGCCACCACAGGACTTGCCGAGGGCGGCGACGAACACTATCCGGAGGGTACCGTATGGATAGGAGTGAGCGGTCCGCACGGCACGGCCACCCGGATTTACCGCTGCAATCTGGGCCGAAAAGGCAATATCCGCCGTTTTGCGCATATTGCTTTGGAAACTTTAGAGGATTACATAAGTAAAGACGTAACATTATGATTTATAATCTTTATAACATCAAAGTTTGATATTATAACAAATATGTTCGTCAATATTTGTAACCCATAAAGAGAATTTATGGCCTTATTTTGCCGCTTTTCTCACCTCCCCGAGCACCCTCAGCAGATTATCCCCTGCAATCTTCGAAATGTCCGACCGGCCGAAGCCCCGGCGTCTCATTTCGTCCAGCACGAGCCCGAATCTTGAAATGTCTTCAAGCCCATCGGCGGTGACTTCAATCCCGTCATAGTCGGTCCCTATCCCGATATGCTCCACGCCGGCAACCGAGACGGCGTGCTCTATATGGTCCACCACCCTCGCGACCCCGGGACGCCGCAGCGCGGCGAGTTCATCACTCAGCTCATACCAGGCCTCACGCTTCACCGGGTCGGAAGGGTCGCGTATGAATTCATCCTCGATATAGGACTTCTCCCCGAGTCCTGACTCCTCAAGAATCCTCATAAAAGCGTCGTCCAGGAAGCTGGGATAGATGCTTATGCACACTACCCCGCCGGTCTCCGCCACGCCCCTCATCAGCTCGTCCGAGATATTGCGCCGGTGCGAGGCAAGAGACCTGCAGCAGCCGTGGGTATAGGCCACCGGAGCGGAGGTGAGTCTCAGCACGTCCCTCATCGTCCCGTCCGAGGAGTGAGCCAGGTCTATCATCATCCCGATGCCGTTCATCTCCCGGACCAGCTGTCCGCCCTGCGGGCTGAGTCCTCCCCAGCGTCCATTGCCGGTGCAGCTGTCGGCATAGAGATTGTCGGCGCTATGGGTGAGGGTAATATAGCGTACTCCCCTCCTGTAGAACTCCTTGAGCAGTTCGGAAGACTCTCCGCCGTCAAGCGCGGTGGCGTTCTCGATGCCCAGCATCACGGCAACCCTGCCGCTCCTGACAATTCTGCGGACAGCGCTCGCGGAAGTCGCCTTCGCGACCTTGTCGGGATTGGCGATGAGCTGCGAGTCGGTCGCGTCCAGAAGCCTGCAGGCATAGTCCGTAGCGGCCTTGCCGGAGAGCGATGCGGGCACATAGGCGGCGAAGAAAGACGCGCCCACACCCCCGCGGAGCATTTTCGGGAAATCCACCTGTCCTCGGGCATTGTCCTTCCCGAAATCCCTCAGCCGCAACATCTGCGACGGTGCGTCACAGTGCGCATCGAATACTTTCATCATCTTCTCTTGCCGGCTTCGTAGCGCTGCACGCTGGAGTTCTTTATGTTCCCTATGTGGATCTGCGGAGTGCCGCTGTAGGTGAGAGTCGAGCCGTTGCTGAGGTTGAGAAATATCCAGTCGCTTGCCCCCTGCATAAGGGAGCAGATGCCGCTCATCGTGATGTTGGCTTCTTTTACATTAATATTCAACGCATTGACATTGGCGGAGCCGGAGAGCTTATAGACAGCGTACGGAGCGCTGCCGTTGAGTATGGCCCTGGATGTTCCCCTCGCAGCAACGGAGATGTGTTCGCTCTCCCCGGCAAACACCAGAGAGGCGTTGGAAGAGAGTTCAATCTCCACCTGCGACGCGCCGTTGCAGCGCAGGGTGCAGTCGGTGCTTCCCCCTGCCGACACCTTTAGGCTGTCGCAGTCGAGACGGAATTCTCCGCTGCTTTTCTTGGCCAGATTGAGTTCCACCCGCCGGGAGCTTATGCTGACCGTACCGACGGAGGCGTTATCCTTGATATTGAACTGTACCCCTGCACTGTCGCAGACGGGGTCAAGAGTCTTGAGCGAGCAGTCGCCGGATATGGATACCGACTTCAGCACCGCAGGCGCGCTCACTGTGGCCCGGAACACCGGAATCGGAGCGTTCTTGCCTCGGAAAGATTTCCAGAGGTCGCTCAGTTCCTTCTTGTCGTTCACCTTTATCACCAGTACGCTGTCCACTACTTCGGAAGTGACGAAGTCGGCGAATTCGCCGCTCACATCCATCGTAAGGGCATAGGTCTCCCCCTCGGTAAGGCTTAGCTCGAAATCTCCGGACACGGAAACTCCGATAAAATGTCCCGTGGCGACTTCCAGACGGGTCGTCTGCGCCACCGCTACCGTCGCGGACAATGCTGCCATCACGGGCAGCAGCGCCCGCCCAAAATTCAAAAATCTCATAATTCTACAAGTTTCCCCCACTCTTCGGTCTTGTAGTCAAGATCACGCTTGAGTTCAAGATAGCTGCGGGTAAGTTCCATAATATCATCACTTTCCTTTGGAGAGGCAAGCAGCTGCTCTATCTCCTTCATCTTCCCCTCCAGCGATGCAATCTCCTTCTCCAGAAATGCTATGCGGTTCTTCTTCTTTCTGTCCTCGCGGGTCAGCTGGCGGCTCTGTTCGAATGCCTCCTTGCGCTGAGGACGTTCCGGCTGCGGCGCAGGGGCGCATTTGCGCTCGAGTTCCTGCAGGTTCTCGATTTTGCGCTTCTCGAGAAACTCGCTCACCGAGCCCAGATGCTCTGTCACCTTGCCGTCGCGGAATTCATACATCTTGCCCACCAACCCGTCGAGGAAATCCCTGTCGTGCGACACGACTATCAGAGTGCCGTCAAAGGCCGCAAGCGCCTGCTTGAGAATATCCTTCGACTTGACGTCCATATGGTTGGTCGGCTCGTCGAGCGCGAGCAGATTGTGGCTCTGCAGCATCAGACGCGCCATTCCGAGCCTCGCCCGCTCGCCTCCGGAGAGTACCGACACCTTTTTGTCTATATCTTCTCCCCGGAACAGGAACTGCGCCAGCAGGTCACGCAGCCTGGAGCGTATATCCCCCACCGCTATGCGGTCGAGAGTGGAGAATACGGTCTCGTTGCGGTCAAGCACTTCTTCCTGATTCTGTGCGAAATAACCGACCTCTACATTGTGCCCGAGCCTGGCCTCGCCCAAGAGCGGCTCGAGCTCCCTCATCATCACCCTCATCATAGTGGTCTTGCCCTCGCCGTTGCGGCCAATGAACGCAACCTTCTCCCCTCGCCTGATTTCGATGTCAGCATCCCTGAACACGACTTTCTGCGGATAACCGACGGTGAGGCCCGTGCCCTTGAAGACCACGTCGCCGGAGCGCGGCGCAGGCGGAAACTTGACCGTAAGGCGCACATTGTCAGTCTCGTCAATTTCTATCCTGTCCAGCTTCTCAAGCGCCTTGATGCGCGACTGCACCTGATTGGACTTGGTCGGCTTGTAGCGGAACGCCTGGATGAACTCCTGTGTCTTCTGTATCATCTTCTGCTGGTTCTCGTAGGCCGCCGCCTGCTGCTGCAGACGCTCGGCTCGCAGTTC
This sequence comes from Acetatifactor sp., assembly GCA_963643555.1. Taxonomy (GTDB): domain Bacteria; phylum Bacteroidota; class Bacteroidia; order Bacteroidales; family UBA932; genus Cryptobacteroides. Next base: position 21,873 of record CAVILJ010000006.1, on the reverse strand, counting down.
CAGATAGCGGCTGTAAGGCACCTTGTAGTCGTTGATATGCCCGAGCATCACCTCCACGGTGCGGTTGGTCACATTGTCGAGAAAGCGCCTGTCGTGGCTGACCAGAAGCAGGGAGCAACGCACTGCCTTCAGATAGTCCTCAAGCCACTCGATGGACTCGATGTCCAGATGATTGGTCGGCTCGTCCAGCAGTAGCAGCTGAGGTTTGCGCAGCAGGATCTTGGCCAGCTCGATGCGCATATTCCAACCCTGGGAGAATGTCTCCGTGTTGCGGTCCAGTTCCTCGTCGCGGAATCCCAGACCGAGCAGAGTCCTGCGGGCCTGCACCTCCGGCGGCTCGGAGTGGCTGAGTTCCAGCCTGTCGTTGAGATTGCCCAGATGCTCAATCAGGGCCGAGTAGGAGTCGGACTCATAGTCGGTGCGGGTCTCTATCTCCCGCGTGACCTCCTCTATTTCCCTTTCTATGCGGGAGACGTCGTCGAATGCCGTCATCGCCTCGTCCAGTACCGACAGTCCCTTATGATGCTCCATAATCTGCGGGAGGTAGCCGATACTCAGCTCGTTAGGACGGTCGATGCGACCCGAAGTCGGATTCTGAAGCCTGCATATCATCTTGAGTATGGTCGATTTGCCTGCGCCGTTCTTCCCCACGAGCCCGATCTTGTCGGTCTCGCTGATATGGAAATTGATTTTGTCCAGCAGCACGAAGCCGCCGTACGACACCGTAACGTCTTCTATAGATACCATCACTCGAAAACTATCCTGTCAAAAAACTCCGGGCGGTGGAAATCCGGCTTCTCCGTCCCTATCGGGAAAAGGCTGAGATAATGTCTCGTCGGTAAAGCATCCCCGCACTTGTAGAAATTGCCGCGCGCCACAAGTCCCCTGAAATCCCCGATGTCGTGACGGGTGAAGCTTGAAGCGGGAATATCGAGCCGCATCTCCCATTCCACCGGACCTTCCCTCAGTCCGAACGGCTCAGCGCCGAGACTCCCCTGCCTGCGTATGGCGCGATATGTCTCCTCCGGCATAGGCTCCCGTCCGTGTCTGTCCGCACCGCAGCAGAAATACAGCTTGCCGATGCAGTTGCACTCGATATTGTAGTAAAGCCCGTCATTCCCGGGAGCGAAGAAGAACTCAACACAGCTATCCTTCCACACCGGTCCCCCGTCCTCCGGGCAGGAGGCAATCACCGCATCCTCCCTCACAACATAGCGGAGATGAAGCTCAGCGCAGGAATGCCAGACCTCAAGCGTCACTTCAGGTCTATACGGATAAGTATCTGGCCAATTTAGGCGATCTATTCTATAGGAGCGGGGCGTTTGCGAGATGAACATAGAAGGATTGAGAATTCGTAAAGCAAATATAGAGGAACGGCCAGCACGAACATCGACACCGGATCGGCAGGGGTGATGAGGGCCGCGAAAACCAGAATCACGACGAGGGCGTATTTCCGGCCCTTGCGGAGCATCCTGCGGTCCACAAGACCGAGCCGCGAGAGCACCAGCACAAGCGTCGGGAACTCGAAGACGACCCCGTCCAGCAGCACGAGCGAGGTGAACACGGACATATAGGAAGTGAGGCTGATAGAATTGACCACGGTCTCCGAGACGCTGTAGTTCAGAAAGAACTGGAGACAGAGCGGAAGTATCAGGAAATAGCCCACTGCAGCCCCGACATAGAAGAGCAGCCCGGAGAGCAGGAACGCTGAGCGCAGGGCCTGCTTCTCGCGCTCATAGAGCGCCGGGGCGATGAACTTCCATATCTCCCAGACTATGAGGGGGAAAGAGAGTATCAGACCCGCCACGAACGAGGCCCTCAGGTGCACGAAGAACTGTGCGCTCAGCTCGATATTGATAAGACTCACCCCGAAATCCCATCCCAGCAGGCGATAGACGCAGAAGTCCGGACGGGTCGGCGCGAGGATTATCCCCTCGAAGAGAAGGTGTTTGAAACAGAGTCCGAGGCAGGAGAAAGCACAGAGATAGAGAGCCGAGCGGATGATGCTGCCCCTCAGCTCGTCAAGATGATCCCAGAAGGACATTTCCCCGCCCTCCGCCACCGGCTATTCGGGCTTTGCAGAACCGCTGTCCAGCTTCTTGGTATCATCGTCATCGGTCTCGTTGAGACCTTCCTTGAAGCTCCTGACCCCCTTGCCGAGCCCCTTCATAAGCTCAGGCACCTTCTTGCCCCCGAAGAGCAGAAGCACGATGAGGGCGATGACGATTACGTTCCAGAAGCCGATAACTAGAGGATAAACAGTCATAAGCGTATTAATTAAGCGAATTCAATGATGCTTCAAGGGCTTCGATGCGGGCGAGGCTGTCGGCCTCCTTCTTCCGTTCCACTTCAATCACGGCCTGAGGCGCGTGCGCGGCGAATTTCTCATTGGAGAGCTTGGCCCGCACCGAGGCGAGGAACTTGCGTTGATGCTCCAGTTCGGAAGTGAGTTTCGCTCTCTCGTCGTCCGCGTCTATCAGTCCAGCCAGAGGTACGCTGAATCCCACGGTTCCGCTGATGAACGATACCGCCGCTCCCACAGCCTTGCCGGACTTGACAGAAGAGATGTTTGCCGTCTTCCTGAGCACAGGCACGAGTTCCCCTGAGAGCGGACCGTCGACATAGACTTCAAGGCTCTGCTTCGGAGAAATCTGCTTCTGGGCCCGAATGCCTCGGACAGACACAACCGCGTCCCTTACAAGGTCGAAGCTGGCGAGGAACTCAGCGTCATAAGGTCCGGCAACCGGAGAGCGCTGATACATTATGGTGTCGCCGTCTTCGCGCTTCTCCATAGCCTGCCAGAGCTCTTCGGTGATGAACGGCATCGCAGGATGAATGAGCTTGAGGAGCTTCTCGAAGAAAGTGAGCGTCGCCCTGTATGTAATCCCGTCTATGGCAGCGCCGTAGGCAGGTTTCACTATCTCCAGATACCAGCTGCAGTAGTCGTCCCAGAAGAGCTTGTAGACGGCCATCAAGGCATCGCTGATGCGGAATTTGCGGTAGTGGTCTTCGACCGCCTCTATGGTGCGGGAGAGCAGATTGTCGAACCACTTGACCGCCACCCTCGCCTCCTCGCCCTGAGAGGCCTTGTCGTCCACGCTCCATCCGCTCACGAGCCTCCAGGAGTTCCATATCTTGCCGCAGAAGTTGCGTCCCTGCTCGACCTGTGACTCGTCGTAGAGGATGTCATTTCCTGCGGAAGAACAGAGCAGCATACCGAGACGGACCGCGTCCGCGCCATATTTTTCAATCAGGTCCAGAGGGTTGGGGCTGTTGCCGAGAGTCTTGCTCATCTTACGGCCCAGCTTGTCACGGACGATGCCGGTGAAGTAGACGTTCCTAAACGGAATGTCCTTCATAAACTCGTCGCCCGCCATAATCATCCTGGCAACCCAGAAGAATATGATGTCCGGACCGGTGACGAGGTCGCTGGTCGGGTAATAGTAGCTCAGGTCCCGGTTCGCTTTGTGCTCAGGATGTCCCGGCATTTCCGGATCGAATACCGAGATAGGCCAGAGCCAGCTGGAGAACCAGGTGTCGAGCACGTCCTCATCCTGCCTGAGGTCAGCGGCGGACAGCGACGGGTCAATCTTCCGTGCAGCCTCGAGCGCCTTCTGTGCAGACTCTTCCACCACGACCTGTCCGTCAGGCAGATAATATGCCGGTATGCGCTGCCCCCACCAGAGCTGGCGGGAGATGCACCAGTCGTGTGCGTTCTCCATCCAGTGACGGTAGGTGTTGCGGTATTTGTCCGGTATGAACTGAATCCTGCCGGACTCCACGCTGTCAAGCGCCATTGCGGCGAGGGATTCCATCTTGAGGAACCACTGTGCGGAGAGCTTCGGCTCGATGACCGCATCGGTGCGCTCGGAGTAGCCCACCGGCGAGGTGTATTCCTCCACTTTTTCGAGATTGCCCGCCTCGCGCAGCATCTCAACGATCTTCCTCCTCGCCTCGAAGCGGTCTTCGCCCACGAGAATTCGGGCCTTTTCGTTGAGCCGTCCGTGCTCGTCGATGATGTCAATCACCGGCAGATTGTGACGCAGGCCTATCTCGTAGTCGTGGGCGTCGTGGGCCGGGGTCACCTTGAGGCATCCCGTCCCGAAATCCATCTCCACATAACTGTCCTCGATGACCGGTATCTCCCTGTTGATGAGCGGGATGAGCACCTTCTTGCCCCTGAGGGCGCGATGCCTCTCGTCTGCGGGGTTGATGCAGATTGCAGTATCCGCCATAATAGTCTCCGGGCGGGTGGTCGCAATCACTATATATTTGTCGGTCGGACGCCCCTCGCCGTCAGAGATATAGTACCTGAGGTGGTAGAAATGGCTCTTGGTGTCGCGGTGTATGACCTCGTCGTCGCTGATGGCGGTGAGGGCCACGGGATCCCAGTTCACCATACGGACCCCCCTGTATATCATACCTTTCTTGTAGAAGTAGCAGAATGTCGCGATGACGGCTTCGGAAAGAGCAGGCTCCATCGTGAAGCGGGTACGGTCCCAGTCACAGGATGCTCCGAGCTTGCGGAGCTGCTGGAGAATTATCCCCCCGTGCTCCTCCTTCCACTCCCAGGCGTACCTGAGGAACTCCTCACGCCCGATGTCCTCCTTCGAGATGCCCTTCTCCTTGAGACGGGCCACGACCTTGGACTCGGTGGCGATGCTGGCGTGGTCAGTCCCGGGCACCCAGCAGGCATTCTTGCCGTCCATCCGGGCCTTGCGCACCAGGACATCGTTGATCGTATTGTTGAGCACGTGGCCCATATGCAGTATGCCGGTCACGTTCGGCGGCGGAATCACCACAGTATAAGACTCACGGCCGTCCGGCTCCGAATGGAAGAATCTGTGCCGTATCCAGTATGCGTACCATTTGTCCTCCACCGAGGAGGGATTGTATTTCGCTTCGATTTCCATATCTGACAAAGGTAGGCATTTTTTTACTAAGAAACCTGAAAAAGTTTCTAACTTTGCCGTTCAGGAAATTGTTTTGATTATGGACAAAGACGAAAAGCAGATCAACATCGAGTTGAAACCGGAAGTCGCCAAGGGGCTCTACTCCAATCTCGCGATCATAACCCACTCCAGAAGCGAGTTCATCCTCGACTTCGCCACCATCCTGCCCGGTCTCCCGAAGCCGGATGTGCAGAGCCGCATCGTGATGGCTCCGGAGCATTGCAAAAGGCTGCTCAATGCGCTGCTCGACAATATAGGCAAGTATGAGGCGCAGTTCGGGCCTATCGGGATCGAGGCGCGCAGGTCGCAGGGAGACACTTTCAACATAGCGGACTTCAACCCGAATGGCACCAAATCTTAAGCTCATCCGCGCCATCGTCTATGACATCGACGGCGTGCTCACCGACGGATGCATCATCCCTATGGGGCCGAGACCGGAAGACCTCGTGAGGATAGTGGACGCCAAGGATTCGTTCGCGTCGAGAGTCGCGGCGGCCAAGGGATTTACGATAGGCATAATCTCCGGAGGCGAGACCTCCGCGCTGCAGAGCCGCTGCCGCCATATGGGGGCGGAAGAGAGGAACCTGCACCTCGGCGTGCGTGGCAAACTCAAGGTGTTCGAGCGCTTCTGCCACGACAACGGACTGAAGCCGGAGGAGGTCGCATATTTCGGCGACGACATTCCCGACACCCAGGTCCTGAGGGCCTGCGGCGCGGGCTTCGCACCCGCCGATGCTGCCCCGGAGGCCCGCGAGGCTGCTGATTTCGTCACGCTGCGGCCCGGCGGACACGGCTGCCTGCGCGAGGGGATAGAGATGATACTCAAGGCTCAGGACAAGTGGAAGTTCGACGAGGACAAGTTCGACCAGATTTATTGAGATGAAGCGCATCATACTCGGGAGCGGCTCGCCCCGCAGGAAAGAACTGCTCGCCGGACTGGATGTGGAGTTTACGGTGGACAAGGATAACCTCTTCAGCGAGAGCAAGGAGCCTGAGGTGGAGCCGCACAGGGTGCCCCTTGATATGAGCATCGGCAAGTCTCACGGCTTCCACCGGCCTCTGGAGGAGGACGAAGTGCTCATCACTGCCGACACGGTGGTGATAATCGACGGCAAGGTGCTGGGCAAGCCGCACTCCAGACAGGAAGCCGAGCAGATGCTCCGGACACTCTCCGCGCGCTGCCACGAGGTCGTGACCGCCGTGACGGTCAGGGACAAGCGTCGCGAAGAGAGTTTCATCGACTCCACCGAAGTCGAATTCCTGCCTCTGAGCGACTCGCAGATAGCCTATTATCTCGACAAGTACAAACCCTACGACAAGGCGGGGGCCTATGGCGTGCAGGAGTGGATCGGCTATGTGGGGATTTCTTCTATCAGGGGCTCGTTCTACAATGTAATGGGCCTCCCGGTACACAGAGTGGCCCGGGTGCTGGAGAGATTCCTGCGTTAGGGAGCTCGGCGGCGGACAAAAAAGAAATGAGTTGTGACCGTCCCGGCAACAACTCATACTAACCACATAATTAATAACACTAAAACTAATAACCAATAGGCTGACGGGCCAGAACGGTCACTTACTCAACCCGAGTGCAAAGGTACTACAAAAAATTTAATCTGCAAATTTTTTTTGAAAAATTTTTAATAATTTTTGTATCCCCTATAAATCAGGGACTTATAATTAAGCAAAAATTTGCAGATTACCCCCGGCCGGGCCCTGAGGCCGTCGAGGCCTACTCCCAGTCGAGTATCTTCTTGAAGTCGTAGTACTCCGGATTATCCACATAAGCCTTGGCTGCCTCGTAGTCGGCAGGAGCGAGGAAGTGGCAGATATGCTCGAAGTAGTTTCTCGCGGTACCGCAGTTGATGTCCACGCGGCGCGGCGGAATCTTGCCCTCGGCGTTCTGCAGGCTATGCAGGTAGAGAGGCCTGGCCTCTCCGCGGTTGTCAACGTAAACCATACAGCCGGTCTCGCCCTTGGCATAGAGCTCATACACTCCCATCGCAAGTTCGGTGCAATAGGTGAGATCAAACGCCACAGGGTCCTGGCAGCGCACGTCGTAGCCAATCTCGACCGGACGGGTCTTCACCTTGAGGCGGGTCTGCTTCATCGCCTTCTCGAGCATCTCGTCGAAAAGCACCGACTTCGAAATCTTGCCGAGCTCCGGATGTCCGTGCTCGTCGTAGGTCATATGCACGCCGGCGGACTTGATGTCCTCCTCGGACAAGTCGTGGAACACACCCTCGGCGACCACGATTGTACCGTAATCAAGGCCGAGAACCTTGCGCCTGATGATGGAGGAGAGGGACAGCCGGATGATCTTGTCGATGGTAATCTCGGTCTTGTTGAACATCTCAGGGATGATGGTCATCGGGCAGTGGGTGGCTTCGCCGATACCGAGCGCAAGATGCCCGGCAGAGCGTCCCATAGCCGAGATCAGCAGCCAGTTGCCCGAAGTGCGCGCATCCTCATAGACGGTGGAGGCGATATGCGCACCCTCGTTCTTGGCGGAGTTGAAGCCGAAAGTCGGAGCATTGTCCGGCAGAGGGAGGTCGTTGTCTATCGTCTTAGGGACGTGTATGTTGCGGATAGGATATTTCTTTCTTTCAAGGAAGAGGGCGATGCGGTTGGCCGTGGAAGCGGTATCGTCGCCGCCCACGGTCACGAGCAGCTTGATATTGTTGTCCTTGAAGAGGTCGAGGTTGAAGTTTTTCTCGAAATCCTCATCTGTAGGTTTGAAACGGCTCATCTGCAGATGGGAGCCGCCGCGCTTGAAGTAGTAGTCCGCCTTGAGGAAGTCGATTTCCTCAGTACGCGGGTTCTTGGAGAAGAGGCCGCTGTAGCCGCCGTGGAGGCCGATTACCCTGTAACCATTGCTTAAAAACGTCTTGGCGACAGAACAAACGACCGTGTTCATACCCGGAGCAGGGCCGCCGCCGCAAAGAATGACAATTGAATCTTTCATATTGATACTAATAACTACTTCGAAAACAAATCTCGCAAATTTACTGATTATCCGCCAAATTCACAAAGGAGAGACGGTGTTTTCCCGTGCTTTTTTATTCGGTCCGACACCGGAAGCCTCCGGGCGAGGAATTATCCAAAAGAATGACTAAATTTGTGGTTTATTATGGATAGAAGCGCCGCAGCACATAGAATCGAGGAGCTCAGAGGAATTCTGAGAGAGAACAGCCGTCGCTATTATGTCGATAACGCCCCCACAATGAGCGACTTCGACTTCGATACAATGATGCACGAGCTGGAGGCTCTGGAAGCCGAATGGCCCGAATTCGACAGTCCCGACTCCCCTACCCGCCGGGTCGGCTCCGACCTCGGGACACCTGACCTTGACAGCCCCGACGCCGAACAGCACGGCGGATTCGTCCAGAGACCTCACCGCTATCCGATGCTCTCGCTCGGCAACACCTACTCCATCGGCGAAATCGAGGAGTTCGTGCAGAGGGCGGAGCGGGCGCTCGGAGAGAGCGAGTTCAGCTATAGCTGCGAGCTCAAGTTCGACGGCACGGCAATCTGCCTGACCTACAGGCACGGCGAACTCTACCGCGCACTCACCAGAGGCGACGGGGTCAAGGGCGATGATATCACTGCCAATGCGCTCAGGATCTCCAATATACCCCGTCATCTGCACGGGAACTACCCTGAAGAGTTCGAAATCCGCGGCGAGGTGCTGATGCCGTACAAGGCTTTCGAGCGCCTGAATGAAGAACGGACGGAGAACGAGGAAGCGCCTTTCGCCAATCCGCGCAACGCCGCCGCCGGTTCGCTCAAACTGATCGACCCGGAGCTGGTCGCGCACAGGGGACTGTGGTGTACGCTGTACCATATCCCGGCGGAGTCGGTGACGTTCGCCTCGCACTCCGAAGCCCTCGACGCCGCAGCCTCCTGGGGACTCCCCGTCTCGGACAAACGGCGCATCTGCCACAATATCAGCGAGATAGAAGAATATATCAGCTACTGGGACAAGGAGCGCAAATACCTCCCTTACGCTACAGACGGGATAGTCATAAAAATCAACGAGCTCGCCAGCCAGCGTGCTCTGGGGGCCACGGCCAAGTCTCCGCGCTGGGCGGTGGCGTTCAAGTTCAAAGCCGAGCAGGCCGGCACCAGGCTGCTGAGCATCGACTATCAGGTCGGACGCACCGGCGCCGTCACTCCTGTGGCGAACCTCGATCCGGTACAGCTCGGGGGCACCGTCGTGAAGCGCGCGACTCTCAACAATGCCGAGCAGATGCTTCAGATGGACATTCGCACGGGCGACTGGGTGCTGGTCGAGAAAGGCGGCGAGATCATCCCGAAAATCACCGGGATAGACCTCTCAAAGAGGCGGAAGGACGCTCCTGTGCCGCAATTTCCGAAACTCTGCCCCGACTGCGGGACTCCTCTCGTGAGGGCGGAGGACGAAGCCAAGTGGTTCTGCCCCAACTCTGACGGCTGCCCGATGCAGATCAAGGGCCGCCTGCTGCATTTCGTCTCCCGCAAGGCTATGGACATTCTCGCCGGCGAAGCCACGATAGAGCAGTTCTACGACAGCCGCCTGGCGCTCTGCCCTGCGGACCTCTACGACATAAGCAAACTCCAGCTCGTCTCCCTTGAGGGGTGGCAGGACAAGTCCGCACAGAACTTCATAGACAGTGTGTCGGCATCCAGAGAGGTCCCGTTTGGACGCGTGCTCTTCGCGCTCGGCATACGCTATGTCGGAGAGAGCACCGCGAAGAGTCTTGCCCGGCATTTCGGAGACATCGACTCCCTCGCGGCGGCAAGCAGAGAGCAGCTGCTTGAGGTGGAGGATGTCGGGGATGTGATTGCCGGGAGCGTCTATGCTTTCCTCCGCGACCCCGTGCACATCAAAGAGATAGCCAGGCTGCGCAAGGCAGGTCTCCGCTTCGGCGGGGAGCAGCGGAGTGCGACGCTCTCCGACAGCCTGAAGGGGATGACAGTCGTGGTCTCCGGCAACTTCAGCCTGAGCCGCGACCGTATCAAGGAAATTATATCCGAGCACGGCGGCAAGGCGGCCTCGTCCGTCAGCAGGAGCACCTCCTTCCTGCTCGCCGGCGCAAAGCCCGGGCCGGAGAAGCTCAAGAAATGCGCGGAGCTGGGGATAGCGGTAAAGTCGGAGGAGGAATTCTTCGCTATGCTGCCCCCGTCGGCGGGGAGCGGCACGGCACGGACGGTGGAAGAGCCCAGCCTGTTCTGACAGGGATGGAGACAATAATAATATAAGGAATGAGTTTTTCTGAATTCACAAAGGACGACTACAGGCTGATTGACAAGGAATATGCTTCCCTGATGGATGTCGCGCGACTGCGCTGCCGCAACGAGGAGCAGGTGGAGACGGTGCAGAAGGCGTTCGAGTTTGCCAATCAGGCCCATAAGAATGTGCGCCGCCGCTCCGGAGAGCCGTACATCATCCATCCTATCGAGGTGGCGAAGGTAGTCGTGTCGGAGATCGGTCTGGGATGCAAGTCCATCTGCGCCGCTCTGCTGCACGACGTGGTGGAGGACACGAGCTACAGTGTGGAGGACATACGCAACCTTTTCGGGGACAAGATAGCCTCGCTCGTGGACGGTCTGACCAAGATCAAGACCGTGCTCGACAACGAGGACCGCAAGGGGGAGGCCATCAGCACGGAAAGCCTCCAGGCCGAGAATTTCAAGCGCATCCTGCTGACTCTCAACGATGACGTGCGCGTCGTGCTGATCAAGCTGGCCGACCGGCTGCACAACTGCCGCACCATCGAGTATATGCCCGAACACAAGAGGGACAAGATTCTCTCGGAGACGATGTTCATTTTCATCCCGCTCGCCCACAGGCTCGGCCTCTATGCCGTCAAGTCGGAGATGGAGAACATCTGGCTGAAATATAAGGAGCCCGAAGACTACCGGGACATCACCGAGAAAATCAACAGCAACGCCGCCGCCCGCCAGAAAGACATTGATGAGTTTATCGCCCCGATCGATAAGGCCCTCAGGGACGCCGGCTACAACTTCACCATCCGCAAGCGCATCAAGACCCCGTATTCGATATGGTACAAGATGCACAACAAGCACGTCGGCTTCGAGCAGATATTCGACCTGTACGCAGTAAGGATAGTATTCACCCCCAAGCTGGACGGGCCTCAGAGCGAGCGGGACCAGGCATATCTGATATTCTCCGCCATCACCAATCTCTATCGCGAAAATGTGGGCCGCCGCCGCGACTGGATCTCACAGCCGAAAAACAACGGCTACGAGGCCCTGCACTGCACCCTGATGAGTCACGCCGGCTTCTGGGTGGAGGTGCAGATACGCTCCCGCAGGATGGACGACATAGCCGAAAAGGGCATCGCGGCACACTGGGCCTACAAAAAGGACGGCTATTTCTCCGAGAACGACTCCGAGATGGACAAGTGGCTCAAGCAGGTGCAGGACATCCTGCTGAGTGACGACGTGAGCGCACTGGAGCTGCTCGACATCATCCACAAGGACCTCGTCAGCTCAGTGATTGTCGTCTTCACCCCCAAGGGCGAGCAGAAGTCGATACTCAACGGCGCGACCGCGCTCGACTTCGCATATATGATCCATACCCACATAGGCAACTCCGCAATCGCGGCCAAGGTCAATATGAAGCTGGTCCCGCTGTCCCAGACGCTCAAGTCCGGTGACCAGGTGGAGATCATCACCGCCGCCAACGCCGCTCCGAAGAAAGAGTGGCTGCAGTTCCTGCAGACCCGGTCCGCCCGCAGCAAGGTGATCGAGTATTTCCGTTCCGACAAGGAAGCCGTCGCCGCCGAAGGCAAGAAACTCTACGAGGAGCGCATACGCCTGATGGGGCTCAAGAACACCCACGCGCTGCTGAAGGATTTCCTCGATTTCAACCAGATACGCGACGCTGAGGAGCTGTGGTTCAGAGTGGGGCTCGGTATTCTGGGGCCTGAGCAGTTCAAGGCCGTCATCGACGAGGAGCGGCTCTCGTCAGGCGACTCCAGGAGGAAAAAGAAGCTGGTCATCAAGGGCAATGGCGACAATGTCAAGTACAAGATGGCCGAATGCTGCAACCCGATCCCCGGCGACCCGGTCATCGGCTTCCTGACCGGTGACGGCACGATAATCGTGCACAAGAAGTCCTGCGAGGAGGCCCAGAGGCTCGCCAGCCGCTACGGCAACAGGCTGGTCGCCCCGCAGTGGACTTCCAACGAGCAGGAATACCCTATCCGCATCTCCCTCAAGGGTCTGGACAGGATCGGCCTGCTCAACGACATTTCCGGATTCATCTCCAAGACGCTGGGCATCAATATGCGCAAACTCCAGCTCACCGTGGACGGAGGGCTCTTCATCGGCAATATAGAGCTGCTGGTGAAGGACAAGAAGCTGCTGGAGAATATGGTCGAGGGGCTCAAGAAAATCGACGGCATCCAGGATGTCGTCAGAACGGACATTTGACGCGATGAAAAGATTCCTCCCGCTAATCCTTGCTCTGCTCGCTGTCTTCGTCCCGATGATGTTCACGCACTCCTGCGCTAACACCACCCAGTCCCCCACCGGCGGCGACAAGGACACCATTCCCCCGTATATCGTGGATATCCGTCCCCTCCCGGGCGCCGTTGGCGTGCCTCTCGAGGGTGCGAAGTTCGTGTTCCGCTTCAACGAATACGTCACCATAAAGCAGAGCCGCAACATCTTCCTCTCCCCTCCGCAGCAGAAGCCGCTCAAGTCCCGCCTCAAAGGCAAGAACCTCATAGTGAGCGCAGAAGAGCCGCTTGAACCGAATACCACCTACACCATCAGCTTTACCGACGCCGTCGCCGACGCCAACGAGGGCAATATGTTCGCGGGCTACACCTATGTCTTCTCCACCGGGGAGAAGATCGACTCGATGATGATCACCGGCACCGTGCAGGACTGCAACACGCTCTCCCCCGTCAAGGGGGCCACGGTGCTGCTGCACACCGACCTCGCGGACTCGGCAATATACCGCAGCCGCCCCTACGCCGCCGCCAGAACCGACGACTGGGGATTCTTCGTGCTGCCGTTCATCAAGGACACGAGCTATAGGCTCTACGCCATCACCGACAAGGACAACGACAACATCTTCAACCCCGAGACGGAGCTTGTGGGATTCGTCGACTCGCTGATAAGGCCGGTGCTGACCGCCAACGACAGCGTCAGGGAAATCCTCCGCTACGATATGAAAGACACTGTGGCCTGTCTGGCGAGGCGCAGCGAATATGAGATTAACCTTTTCAGGGAGAAGCCATCGAAGCAGTATATGGTCAACAAGGTACGCACCGCCGAGCGCTCTGCCTACCTCACCTTTATGGCACACGACGCAGTGATCGACTCCATCACCATCAACGACTACCGTCAGTCCCAGATAATCAGCCAGTTCAACATCGAGCGGGACAGTCTGGAACTCTGGATCAACAGCCGCCGTGCCGCGCCGGACACGATGAAGATAGGGGTCACATACCTCAAGACCGATTCCCTAGGAGTGCTCAAAGCGGAGACCGAACAGGTCAGGCTGGCGATGCCTAACGACAAGCGAACCTATTCCAAACGCTCGCGCAAGGCCATCAAGCAGGAGGACACCACCTGCGTGCTTACCCTCAAGGCTGACCCGAAAACGGTGGAGCAGAAAGGATTCGAGCTGGAATTCCGCAACCCGATCATCCGCGAGAGCTTCGACTCCGTCAAATTCACGGCCATCACCCCGAGGCAGACCGAGCAGAAGATGGAGTTCACTGTAGAGAGGGACAGTCTCAACCTGCGCCGCTACACGATACGGCAGAAGGACAAGCTCCTGCCCGGCTACGAATACATAGTCAAGCTGCCTTACCGCGCGTTCCGCGACATCAACGGCTTCTGGTCGGATAGCCTCGAAGTCAAGTGCAAGCTCCCTACGGACGACAGGCTCAGCACACTGGAGACGGTGATCAGCGGAGTTGACGGCAAATATATCGTAGACCTGCTCAACGAGAAGAGGGACAAGGTGCTGCGCTCGTATGTCATCGATTCGGACAGGACGCTGGTATTCCCTTATCTCAACGAGGGCAGATATTGCATCCGCATCACGGAAGACAGCAACCGCAACTCAATCGTGGACTCCGGCTCGGTGCTCGCCCGCAGGCAGCCGGAGAAGGTCCGGTTCTACGAACAGGACGGCAACAAGTTCCTCGCCATCCCTTCCGGAGCCGAGCTCAGCCAGTCCATCAACCTCAGCGAATTGTTCAGATGAAGATAAAAGCGACTAGACTCGGAATATTCCTCCTCTGCCTGCTCGCGGCAGCCGCCTCTGCATCCGCACAAAGCGACGATGTTCAGAACGACGGGATGCAGGGCGACCCGGCATTCACACCGGACAGCGCCGTCGTGGTGAAGAAGCGGCTCATCAACGACTACTCCCTCATCGGGGTGAACTACGGCGTGACATTCTCCAACACCTACTTCAGCCCGAGCAAGCACAACCGGGGATATGTCTTCGCGCCTAATTATATCTCAATCACTTACACCAAGTTCAGCAAACTCTTCGACAATCTGCCGTACTTCGCGCTCGTGCTCGGGGCGGCTATGGGCAACGAAGGCTACACTTTCCGCGCCGACAAGGAGACGGGGGCATCCGCCGACGTGGACGGGGCGACCTGGTGCTCGATGCAGGTGGTGGAAATCCCCGCTATGATGCAGATACACGCCGACTTCGACCCGGGCAAGATAATGGCCAACGCAGGAGTCTATGGAGGATACCGGCGCAGCATCACCCGCTCCGGTCCCAATCTCAACCCGGAGTGGACCGACAAGTTCCGCACATACGAGAAGCAGCTTGACTACGGCTTCCAGGGCGGCGTGGGCTTCGCGCTGATGTTCGACCCGGTGGAGATACACTTCAACTGCCTGCTGCGCTGGTCGTGGTCCAATCTCTACGAACCGGACTACAACAGCAGCTATTATTACCGCTACGCATACCCGATGGACATAATAGCCACCGTCGGGCTGCACTTCCAGCTGACGAAGCGCAACGGCAAGACACGCAGGGAAATCAAACGGGAAGCATACGAAACAGTATATGGAAAGGCTCAGGACGGTTCCGGTAAAAGTAGGTGACGGACTCGTCATCGGGGGCGGCAAGCCTATTGTGGTGCAGACGATGTGCAACACTCACACCTCCGACGTGGAGGCTACGGTCTCGCAGTGTCTCTCGCTGGCTGCGGCGGGCGCACAGCTGATACGCATCACCGTGCCGGGGATGCAGGACATACCTCATCTCAAGGACATCAAACGACGCCTCCGGACCGCCGGCTGCTCCGTCCCTCTTGTCGCTGACATACACTTCTCCTCCCAGACCGCCATCGCTGCGGCTGAAGCGGTGGAGAAGGTCCGCATCAACCCCGGGAACTTCCACCCCGACCACGACCGGGCACGCTCCGAATTCTCCCGCCTCATCGAAGTCTGCCGCGCCAACGGCACCGCAATCAGGATTGGACTCAACCACGGTTCGCTGGGCGCCTACATCACCTCACTCTATGGCAACACCCCGCACGCGATGGCACAGGCCGCTATGGAATGGGTGGCAATGTGTACTGAGGCGAAGTTCTACAATGTGGTGGTCTCGCTCAAGGCCAGCAACACCATAGTGATGACCGAAGCCTACCGTGAACTGGTGGCGATGATGCAGCACTCCGGCATCGTTTTCCCTCTGCATCTGGGAGTTACGGAAGCCGGCAACGGCGACAGCGGGCGGATCAAGTCCTGCGTCGGCATCGCTTCCCTGCTTCAGGAGGGCATAGGCGACACGGTCCGCGTGTCCCTCACCGAACCGCCGGAAGCGGAACTTCCGGTGGCCCGCTTCCTCGCGAGCGGCGAGGGCGGAGACGAGATGCTGCGGGCTGCAGTGCAGTGGGGGCCCAAGCTGCTCCGCCGCGAGATCGACTCCATCCCTGACAGCGCGGGTCTGTCGGAGTATCTCAAGGACGAGATAATGCAGGCTGCGCGCCGGCGCTTCTACAAGCCGGAATATATAGCCTGCCCGGGCTGCGGGCGCACTATGTACGACCTCCAGAAGACCTTTGAGGAGGTCAAGGCGCGCACGTCCCACCTCAAGGGAATGGTGATTGCGGTGATGGGCTGCATAGTCAACGGACCCGGCGAGATGGCCGACGCAGACTGGGGCTATGTCGGAGAGGGCGGAGGCAGAGTCTCCATATACAGAAAGGGTGAGCCCGTGCTCAGGCACGTCCCGGACAGCGAAGCCATAGACCGGCTGCTGGAATTGATTGATGCCTCATAGAGGAGACCTGTTAAGTCCCGCAGGGACCGCGACGTAGGAGCGAAATACCCCTAGTAGGGGTCGCAGACGGTAGTCTGCGGGGGTTAAGAAGCCCGAGTAGGGGCTGGCTAAAAACACTTTTAGTAAGCCCCTACTCAACGTAGAGCAGCAGCCCCTTAAGGTATTCACCCTCGGGATGATAAATGCTGACCGGGTGGTCCGCGCCCTGACAGAAGCGGTCAATGATACGCACGCGGCGCCCCGTCTGGGCAGCTGCGGAGAATACGGTGTTGGCGAAGCTTATCTTATCGACTACCTGCGAGCAGCTGAAAGTGAACACCAGCCCGCCGGAAGCCACCTTTGCGATAGCGGCGGCATTGAGCCTCTGATAAGCCCTGAGAGCATTGCGGAGCGCATCCCGGTGCTTCGCGAATGCGGGAGGATCGACTATCACCAGGTCATACTTCCCCTCATCGCAGCCTCCGAGGAAGTCGATGGCGTCGGCACAGAGGTTGTGCCAGAGGGAGCTGTCGCAGCCGTTCAGGGCAAGATTTCTGTCGGCAAGGGCTATCGCCTTGGCGGAAGAATCCACCGAATCCACGCTCCTCGCGCCGCCCGTCAGCGCATAGACGCTGAATCCGCCCGTATAGCAGAAAAGATTGAGTACGCGCCTCCCTGCGGCATATCGGCCCACAAGGTCGCGGTTGTCCCTCTGGTCCAAGAAGAAGCCGGTCTTCTGCCCCTCCTCCCAGTTGACGACGAACTTCCTGCCGTTCTCGCGGACGACCGCCTCCGACGCATCGAAATCCCCTCTGCGGTAGAGATATCCGTCCACCAGCTCAAGCCCCGCCTTGAACGGGGCTGTGCCGGAACTCTTGTCATAGACGGCCTTGAGCGAATCCCCCAGCACTTCTTGAAGTGCTGCGCAAATCTGCGACTTGGCGCGGAACATTCCGACGGAATGCGCCTGCAACACGCATACCCCGGCATACCAGTCAACAATCAGTCCAGGAAGTCCGTCCCCCTCCCCGTGGACGAGGCGGAAGCAGTCAGTGTCCTTGGCATTGAAGCAGTCCAGCCCCACGGCCCGGCGCATTCCGACCGCCTTGGCGATGGAATTCTTCCAGAAATCCGGCGCGGCAGGGTCTTCGTCGAACGACAGTATCCTCACGGCAATCGAGCCTATCTGGTAGTGGCCGGCGGCAAGATACTGCCCTTCAGCGCTATAGACTGCCACCACATCCCCTTCTGCGGGACTGCCCTGCACGGTGGCCACGGCTCCGCTGAACACCCAGGGATGAAAACGGCGCAGAGACCCGTCCCTACCTCTTTTCAGTATTACTCTTATCATTTTTCTTTTGGACAGGGTCAGGACACGGGTTCATCTGCTCGGGAGTCAGAGGATGCTTCTCGGACTTGAGGAGTTTGAGGTACATCTCGCGGCATATCCACGCGTCAGTGGCGGCATACATCTGCTGCGCCGCCGAGAGTTCGGCCGCCTCCCAGTTGGAGAGCTGCTGAGTCTTGGAGATGCGGCATCCGAGGATGATGGCGGACATCTTCTTGACGCTCTTGTCGCGTATCCCCCATTCACAGCCTATTTGCTGGAGGTCGATGAAGTTGCGCCCCTCGAATTTGGCGTAGTGCTGGAGTCCGCGCACATCGTCCCTGACTGCCGCGCCGACCTTGATGATGTTCGGGTTGGAGAGCACGGCGCACATCAGGCGGCGCATACCCAGCTTGTTGACTCTGAAAAGGAAAGCCTTGTCTCCCCCGGAGAGCTGGAGCAGCGCCACGTGGTGATGAGGCATATTTGCCGAGAAGACCGGACGGGTCTCGGTATCGAACCCGACGATCTTCTGCGTCATCAGATAGGCTATGGCCTTGGCATATTCAAGCCCCGTCTTCTCTATTATATGTATTTCGCCCGGGAACGCTCCGGCGGGCATTTTCTCTATCTCTTCCGGAAGGATGCTAATTTTGAACATAAGAGCCTGGTATCAGGATGATTGAAGCGTCTCCCGCTTCAGGTTTGGGCACCGGTCGGCAGTTCACGACCTGAGGTTTTGCTATATTGTGCGTGAAAAGGTTGTCTTTTCTGAAAATATCATATATTGTCCCGGCAGTCTCTTCAAAAGAGTCCACCATAATGAAATCCCGCGAAATCAGTCGCCCGTAGGTCATTGAGCTTTCGTTCATTATGGAGAGCATTCCCGCGAGTTCGTTCTTGAGCTCCTCGACATCCGCCGACAGGTCGTCCACGATGACCGCATCGAGCGCTCCGCCGTGCCCCGTGGCAAGGTAGGAACTAAGGAGGCTGTGCATCAGAGCCACGCGGTCCCCCGTCGGCATCGCGAAGCACAGCGAGCCCGCGTGTCCGGTCTCCGCCGCTTTGGCGGCAAAAATCGCTTCATACACCTCTCCCGATGACACGGAGCCGTCGTACAATATGCCGACATTGAGCAGCCTGCGCCGAGAGCGCATCACTTTGTCGAGCGAGAGCTCCAGCGGGGACAGGAGGGGGATGCCGCAACCGCCGCTCCTCAGCAGAGTGTCGGCGTCGAAGAGGCCGTAGCGGCAGGTATTGGCCCCGGCGAGAACTATCATCTTGGAAGACCTCTTGAAGCCTAGCCCCTCAAGGTCGTAGGGGCTGATGTGTAGGGCGGTATCAAGGGCGCAAAGCACTTCACGCACCGTCCTCTCGCGCAGCGACTCTGCGCCGAGGCTGTCCGAAGGGACCGTGGCGAGCGAATCGTCAGCTATGCAGACCAGACTCTCCCCGGCGAAGTCCGGGAGTCCGTCGGCGCTGCGACGTCCGTCCACATTGTCCCTGCGGTCGTAGAGAGAGAACCTCTCCGAGAAGCGGTCGCAGACGGCGGAGGGGCCTATGAGAGTGATGTCATCGCCGACTCCGGGGGCGGCGCAGCGTTTAAGCACCGCCATCTCGGGGCCATTACGGGAAGCGAGTATTCCGCGCACATAAGGGATGGTGGGCCTGCGCTCCACGACCGCCCTCCTACAGGAGGAGAACAGTGCAACCCCTATGCAGAGCAAGGTCAAAGCCGGACGAAGCGCAGCCTTCATATCCCGAACAATGCGTAAACCAAATTCTTGAGCACATAGCAGACGAAGCTCAGCAGCACGGCGAGCGACCAGTGCAGACCGCACAGGATGCAGACTAGAGCGGATGCTATCACGATGAAGGCGAAAGCGAGCCTCTTGCTGCGGAGCGTCTGCGGGTCACCCCTGTGGAACTTGAACGAGAACATCGGTATCCTGCTGACCATCAACGCGCAGAGGCAGAGCGAGAGCAGCGGGATGAACACCGGCCCGGCGGCCCAGGTCGCAAGGAACGATGCCGGGGCGTGGCAGATATAGCAGCAGAGCGAGCCGGCAAGCAGCGCGGAGGCCGGCACGGGCAGACCCCTGAACGAGTCCGCCTGAGTCGTGTCGATATTGAACTTGGCGAGCCTAAGCGCGGCGGCAAGCGTCATAGCCAGCGGAATCCAGCATACTGCGCTCTCTCCGAACGCGAGCGTCTTCATCAGAGTGTAGAGCATCACCGACGGAAGTACCCCGAAACTTACGAGGTCGCAGAGCGAGTCAAGCTCCTTGCCGAAATCCGAATAGGCTCCGAGCGCCCGGGCGCAGAACCCGTCGAGGAAGTCGAACGCCGCAGCGGCGATCATCATCCAGAACGCGGGCTCAAGCCTGCCCTTGAACGCGAATACCACCCCGACGATACCGCAGACGATATTCATCGAGGTGACAATATCAGGGATATACTTCCTGATGCGCATCATCTGCCGAGTTTCTTGCGGAGATCCTTAGGCAGGGCGGACTTGTGTATCATATAGTCCATACTCTGGTTCTTGACGAAAGCCTCGGTGACATACCAGATGCCCTTGTATTTGCCGGTCTCTCCCCAGGAATTCTTCACCATATAGTATTTCTTGCCGTCCTGGTCCTTGGCTATGCCGAAAATCTGCATCCCGTGGTCGTCCGTGATGGTCTTGTTGTCGAACTCCATCTGGCGGCTCTCCTGGGTCGGCACGCTCTCCACGATGCTGACCGGAGCAGGCTTGCCCTCCTCCTTGCCTACCCAGTGTTCCTGGTCGGAACCTGCCGTGCTGGCCTTCACGTCCACCAGGATGCCAAGTCCGTTGCGGGTGAAGCCGGCGTGGCTCACGTCAGCGCCCCAGGCCACGGTGTATCCGTCCATAATAGCTTTATCGAGGATGGACATAAACTCGTCGATAGGGACATTGTAGACCTCGTCCCAGCGCCAGTTGTCGCAGACCTCGAGCGGAAACCAGGTGTAGAACGGATGGTGTGTGAAGGAACTGAGGGTGACATAGTCTTCAGGCACTATCTTCATCGCGTCGCGGTAACTCTCCGGGGTATACTCCCGGCCGTCCACGACAAACTTCTCCGGCCACTCTCCGAGATAGGTGTCAAGGATGGCCTTAAATCCCGGCTTCCACGCGGTGGTGAGGGTTCTGTTCGGGTTCTTCGCCACTGCGGAGATATATCCGAGAAGCACCGCGTCGAGCTCGGCCTGCTTAGGGAGCGGCGTGCCGTAGTTCATCCCGGTCATCGCCTCCTGCGGCACGATGCCGTAATCCCTTATCACCGCCAGCACGTCGTCGGCTTCGGACCCGGCGGCAAAGGTGAGGTTGCCGTCCAGACGCACATACTTCACGGCCCTGTCCATATAGGAGTGGGAGACCACGAAGAACTCGGAGAAATCCGGATACTTGAGGGTGTCCTTGATGTTGCCGAGCCTGATGGCCTCGGACTCAAAGAAGCTGATGGTCGAGTACGCCCAGCAGGTGCCGCTGGAAGCTTGGTTCTTGACCGACGTGACAGGGTTGGCCTTGACGGTGGTGAAACTGTAGTCGAGGTCCGCCACTGGGGACTTTACCTGCGCGAAAGCGCTCAGGCCGGCGCAAAGCACAGCCGCCGCGATGATGATTCTCTTCATATATGTTTCAATTCTGTTCTCAAATCTCAAAGGTAATGCTTTTCCGTTACATCACAAGCCTCATCGGGACATAAATCACCCGATTATTCTTATCTTCGCCTGATAACATTTACACGGAATAAGCAATATGAGAATATGTCAGTAAAAAGAATCTTATCATCCGTTCTGGCCCTGGCGCTCGTCTGTATAGGGGCGCAGGCGCAGATCGGTCTCCCGAAAGTAATCGGTGACAATATGGTTCTCCAGCAGGGCAAGGAGGTCGCAATCTGGGGCACGGCTGTCCCGGGCAGGAAAGTCACGGTCAAGTTCGCCGGGCAGACCGTCAGAGCCAAGGCCGACTCCGCAGGGAACTGGTCCGTCAGGCTCGCCCCTGTGACGGGGAGCTTCGAGCCTCGGCAGATGAGCATCTCCGACGGACGCAGCACGGTCAGGCTCAAGGACATACTCGTAGGAGAGGTATGGCTTGCCTCCGGCCAGTCCAATATGGAATACCGTATGGACCGCCCCAAGAACTATGTGCTTCAGAAGCGGGGCGAAGACGTGCAGAAGCGCATCTTCGAACAGGGCGGCGACAGCAGGGTCAGGGTACTCTATGTCGAGAAGCGCAACGGCACGGACACGCTTCCGAGCAGCGGCTGGCAGAAGTCCTCACGCGAGACTGTGGCCCCGATTTCCGCTCCGGCCTA